>NZ_JBFBAV010000011.1:199912-204669 GCF_040689505.1 Streptomyces sp. NPDC051211 | reverse complement strand
TGGGGGTGCCCTGCGGGCTGGGTTGCCGCAGGCAACTCCAGCCCCGCCGGCGTTTGAGGCGCGGGGGTCCGCGGGCCGGCCCCCGGGAGCGGCGCCGCACTCGGCAGCGGACAGGGGGCGCATCCAGCCGGGCCTCCGGCCCCTACGGGCTGGGATGCCGCGCAGCGGGATTTCAGCCTCGCCGGCGTTTGAGGCGCGGGGGCTCGGGGGCAGCGCCCCCGCAACGGTGCCGCACACGGCCGCGCACCCGGAACGGCAGCGCCGCACACGGCCGCCCGCAGAGGCACATCCAGTTCGGGCGGGTCGTCGTGCAGCGGCAATTCCAGCCCCGCGGGCGATTGAGGCGCGGGGTCCGGGGCGGCGCCCCCGGCGGTCGAGCCGCGTGTTCGGCCCGGCGGGAGGGGCCAGGACCCCGCGGCGGCCGGGCGGGCTAGGCCGGGGGTGTGCGGGAGGCCAGGGTCATGATGCGTTCGGCGCCCGCAAGGACCGCCGGGTCGACGAAGCGCCCGTCGGGCAGAGCCACCGCCCCCGGAGTCCGCCGTGCCGCCCCCACGATCTCGCGGGCGGCCGTGACCTCCTCCGCCGTCGGGAGGTAGGCCCGCTCGATCACCGGCAGCTGCCGCGGATGGATCGCCGCCCGCCCCAGGAACCCCAGGGCCCGCCCGTGCGCGCACGAGGCCGCCAGCGCGGCGACGTCGCGGATGTCGGGGAAGACCGACTGGGCCGGCGGAGCCAGACCGGCCGCGCGGGCGGCCACGATCACCCGGGAGCGCGGCCAGTCCAGGCCCGCGTCGGCGGACACCCCCAGGTCGGCCCGGAGATCCGCCTCGCCCAGCCCCAGCCCGTGCAGCGCCGGATGCGCGCGAGCGATCTCGTACGCGCGCTCCACCCCCACCGCGGACTCCAGCAGCGCGTACAGGGCCACCCCGCCCGTCCGGTTGGCCACCCGGACGATCTGCTCCGGGGCGGTGACCTTCGGCAGCCGGAACCCGGCCAGCCCGGGCAACCCCGTCAGGGCGGTCAGGTCGGCCCCCGCCCACGGCGAGTCCAGCGCGTTGATCCGGACGTGCACCGGCACCGGCGGCCGTTCAGCCAGCAGCTCCGCCGTGGCGGTACGCGCGTACTCCTTGCGGGAGACCGGTACCGCGTCCTCCAGGTCCACGATCACCGCGTCGGCCCCGGCGGCGAGTGCCTTCGCCACCACCTGCGGCCGGTCGCCGGGAACGTACAGCCAGGTCAGGATCACAGCGAGCCCTCCTCCCGGAGCCGGGCGATGTCCGTCGGCGACAGGCCGAGTTCGGTCAGGACCGCGTCCGTGTCCGCGCCGTGCGGGCGGCCCGCCCAGCGGATGCCCCCGGGCGTCCCGGACAGCCGGAACAGCACGTTCTGCATCCGCAGCGGCCCCAGTTCCGGATCGTCGACCTCGGTCAGCGTGTCCAGGGCCGCGAACTGCGGGTCGGCCATGACGTCCCGTACGTCGTACACCGGGGCCACCGCCGCCTGCGCCTCCTCGAAGGCCGCGACCACCTCCTCCGCCTTGTGCCGGGCGATCCACGCCCCGACCGCCTCGTCGAGGACGGGGGCGTGCGCGGCCCGCCCGGAGCCGGTCGCGAACCACGGCTCGGCGATCAGCTCCGGGCGTCCCACCAGCCGCATCACCCGCTCCGCGATCGACTGGGCCGAGGCGGACACGGCCAGCCAGCGGCCGTCCGCGCTGCGGTAGGTGTTGCGGGGCGCGTTGTTCGTGGACCGGTTGCCGGTCCGCGGCTGCACGTAGCCGAGCTGGTCGTACCAGAGCGGCTGCGGGCCCAGCACGGTCAGGATCGGCTCGATGATGGCGAGGTCCACCACCTGGCCGTGGCCGGTCCGGTCGCGACCGGCCAGCGCGGTCATCACGGCGTACGCGGCGGTCAGCGCGGCGATCGAGTCGGCGAGCCCGAACGGCGGCAGGGTGGGCGGCCCGTCCGGCTCCCCGGTGATGGCGGCGAACCCGCTCATCGCCTCGGCGAGGGTGCCGAAGCCGGGCCGGTGGGCGTACGGGCCCACCTGCCCGAATCCCGTGACCCGGGCCAGCACCAGGCGCGGGTTGGCGGCGCTCAGCTGAGGCCA
The DNA here is from genome assembly GCF_040689505.1 of Streptomyces sp. NPDC051211. Taxonomy (NCBI): domain Bacteria; kingdom Bacillati; phylum Actinomycetota; class Actinomycetes; order Kitasatosporales; family Streptomycetaceae; genus Streptomyces; species Streptomyces sp. NPDC051211. The sequence continues at coordinate 202,560 of NZ_JBFBAV010000011.1, read as the reverse complement.
GCCCAGGCCCCACCGTTCCAGAGTCCCGGGCCGGAAGTTCTCGATGACCACGTCCGCGGTGGCGGCGAGCCTGAGCAGAGTGGTCCGGCCGCCCGGGGTGGACAGGTCCAGGGTCATGGTCCGCTTGTTGCGGCCGAGCAGCTTCCACCACAGGCCGATGCCGTCCTTGGCGGGGCCGTGACCCCGGGAGGGGTCGGGCCGCTCCGGATGCTCGATCTTGATCACCTCGGCGCCGAAGTCGCCGAGCAGGGTGGCGGCGAGCGGACCGGCGAACAAGGTGGCGAGATCGAGCACCCGCAACCCGCCCAGCGGCCCCCCGACCGGCCCGTCCTCCGCTTCGTGCCCTGCCACGGCACCGGCCAAGGGCTCACCGGCCGGCCCGGGCCCCGCTGCGGCGCGGGCTGAGGGCTCCCGGCCCGGCCCGGGAGCCCTCGCGGAGGCCTCCGCCAGGAGTCCCCGGGCCGGCCCGGCCTCCGCGGCGGCGTCCGCAGGGGCCCCCGCTGCCGGTCCCGCGGCGGCGCCGGGCGCGGCTTCGGGTGCGGTGCCGTTCATGCCGGGCCGTCCTCGGCCGGGGAGGAGGCGGCGTCGATTTCCGTGCGGGGCGGCATCGACTCCTGGGCTCCCGGGCGCTGCACCGACAGCGCCGCGGCACCGCACGCCCAGGCCAGGGCTTCCCGGACCGGCCGGCCCTCGCCGAGGGCCACGGCCAGTGCGCCCACGAAGGTGTCCCCGGCCGCCGTCGTGTCCACGGCCCGCACCGCTGGCGCCGCCACGGTGATCGCCCCGCGCCCGCGGGCCGCGTACAGCACACCCGCCGCGCCGAGCGTGATCACCACCTCCGGTACGTCCTGCAGCAGTGCCTCCGCCGCCTGCCGGGGGTCGGTGAGCCCGGTCAGGGCGGCCGCCTCGTGCTCGTTGGGCACCAGCAGGTCGGTGGCGGCCAGCAGCGCCGACGGCAGGGGCTGGACGGGCGCCGGCGTCAGCACCGTCCGTACGCCGTGCGCCCGGGCGGCGGCCGCGGCCGCGGTGACGGCGGACAGCGGCACCTCCAGCTGGAGCAGCAGCGTGTCCGCGGCGGCGATCCGGGCCTCGTCATCCGCTTCCAGCCCGGTCACCCGGGCATTGGCGCCGGGGATCACGATGATGGAGTTCCCGCCCTCGTCGTCGACCGTGATGTGAGCGGTGCCGCTGGCCCCCTCGACGGTGCGCAGGCCTTCCGTGGCGACCCCGGCCGAGCGGAGCGCAGCCCGCAGCCGGATCCCGAACTCGTCCGTCCCGACCGCCCCGATCATCGTCACCCGCCCGCCGCTGCGGGCGGCGGCGACCGCCTGGTTGGCGCCCTTCCCGCCGGGAACGGTGCGGAACTCGCGGCCGGTCACGGTCTCCCCGAGCCGCGGGGCCTTGGGGACGTAGGCGACGAGATCCATGTTGGTACTGCCGAGCACGGCGATGGCCGTCATGAGCGGGCTGCCTCCTGTGCGGTGAGTTGGGCGAGCGTGTCGAAGCCGACGCCGTCGAATCCGGGCACGGTGGTGGCGAGCCGGTTCTTCAACGGTGCGGTCCAGCGGTGCGGGATCCGGTCCGGGGAGCCGGCCAGCAGTCCGGCGATGCTGCCGGCGGTGGCGCCGTTCGAGTCGGTGTCCCAGCCGCCCGACACGGCACCGCAGACGGACCGGGTGAAGTCCCCGTCGGCGTGGGTGAGGGCGGCGGCGATCAGGGCGGCGTTGGGGACGGCGTGCACCCAGTGGTAGTGCCCGTAGCGGCGGTGCAGATGGTCCACCACGTCGTCGAAGTCCGTGTGCCGGCCCGCCGCATCGATCCCGTCGCGGACGGCCTCGGCGAGCCGCGACCGGGGCGGTACGACGGCCAGGCCGGCCCGCAGCACGGTGTGCACGTCCGTCTTGCCGCTGCCGCTGCCGCCGGCGCCGGCCGCCGTGGCGATCGCGGCCGCGGCGAACAGGGCGGCGTACACGCCGTTGTCGGTGTGCGTGAGGACGGCGTCCCGGTACGCCTGGGCGGCCGCCCGCGCCGGGTCGCCCGGGTTGGTCCAGCCGTGTACGTCGGCGCGGATCAGCGCGCCGATCCACTCGCGGAAGGGGTTGCGGTGGCGGGCGGTGAGCGGGGGCTCCAGCCCGAGCAGGAGATTGCGCAGGGCGACCCGCTCGGCGGTGAAGGTCCGGCCGGCCGGCAGCTCGTCCAGCCACAGGCGGGCGACATCGGCGGTGGTGAAGGCTTTGCCGTGGCGTTGGAGCAACAGGAGGTTGAGGAGGGGGTAGTTGAGGTCGTCGTCCTCGGGCATGCCGTCGATGTTCTCGGCGAGGGAGGTGGGGGCGGAACGGCGGTTCCAGGGGTGGGCGGCGAGGAGCTCGGCCGGGACGCGTTCGGCGGTGAACCAGTCGTCGAGTGGCCAGTTGCCGGTGGAGCGGGCGAGGGCGCGGATGGCGTGCAGGGGCAGCTTCTCGACGGGCTTCCCCAACAGACACCCGACGGCCCGCCCGACCCACCCGGCCTCCAACCTCCCCACAAACCCCCCGGCCGGGGCCCGCACCCCCTGCCCCCGCTGCGCGGCTGCGGCCTGGCCGGGTGGGCGCCGGGGGTCGGCCGGGGGCGGTGCGGTGGGGCGGGGTCCTGCGGGGCTGTTTCCCCAC
>NZ_JBFBAV010000011.1:0-199813 GCF_040689505.1 Streptomyces sp. NPDC051211 | reverse complement strand
CCCCGCCCCTTCCCGAACAGGGGGCTTCGCCCCCTGGCCTACTGCTGGGGCTTCGCCCCGGTTCCCCCGGGGTCCGGGGCTGGTCGGGGCCTGTGCTCTCTGGCCCCGTTGCGGGGCTGCGGCCTCGGCAGGTCGGTGCCGGGGGTCGGCCGGGGGCGGTGCGGTGGGGCGGGGTCCTGCGGGGCTGTTTCCCCACCCCGCCCCTTCCCGAACAGGGGGCTTCGCCCCCTGGCCTACTGCTGGGGCTTCGCCCCGGTTCCCCCGGGGTCCGGGGCTGGTCGGGGCCTGTGGTCTCTGGCCCCGTTGCGGGGCTGCGGCCTCGGCAGGTCGGTGCCGGGGGTCGGCCGGGGGCGGTGCGGTGGGGCGGGGTCCTGCGGGGCTGTTTGCCCACCCCGCCCCTTCCCGAACAGGGGGCTTCGCCCCTTGGCCCCCTGCCGGGGCTTCGCCCCGGTTCCCCCGGGGTCCGGGGTCGGCCGGGACCAGTGCCCCCTGTCCCCGCTGCGGGTTCGCGCCCTCGCCCCTGTCTTCCCGGAGCATCGGGTCGGCCGGGGCTGTGGCTTGCGGGGTGAGGGGGGCGGTGGTCACGGGGGCCGGGAGGGTGGCGAGTTCGTCTAGGAGGTGTTCGGCCAGGGTGCGGAGTTCCGGGGTGGCCGGGGTGGGGGAGGCGCCGGCGCGGGGCGGGGCCTCGTGGCCGCCCGCCGCGAGCCAGGCGCGCCGCTGCCGCTCCACGTCCCGCCCCTCCTCCGCCGCCTGCCGCAACTCGTGCCCGACCAGGTCCTCCGGCTGGACCCAGGTCAGCCGCACCGGGGTCACGACGCCCCCGCGAGCGCCGCGAAGGCGGCTTCGTGGGCGCGCCGCCGGGAGACGTCCCGGGCGAAGACCTCCCGTGCGACCGCCGCCAGCGCCGCGGCCGGCGCCTGCAGGTCCAGGCGGCTGGCCTCGGCCACCTGCTTCGACCAGGCGGGCGGGATCGCCGACTCGCCCGCCAAGGCCCCGGCGATCGCCCCCGCCATCGTCGCGATCGAGTCGCAGTCCCGCCCGTAGTTGACCGCGCCGAGGACCGAGGACGCGTAGTCGCCGCCGGCGACCAGCAGCATGCCCAGGGCGATCGGCAGCTCCTCGATCGAGTGCAGGCGGGACGGCCGCCGGGCGCCCAGCGAGGGCGCCCGGTAGTCCGGGCCGACCGAGTCGTACGGCGCGACCGCCGCCCGCAGCGGCACCAGCGCCGACTCGAAGTCCCGGTGTCCGGCGGCCACTTCGACCACCGCCTCGATCGCCGCCCGGGTCCCGTCCTTGGCGAGGGACAGCGCCGTGTCCACCACCGACCCGACGCTCGCCCCCGGCGCACACGCCGCCGCGACCGCCGCCGCGAAGACCCCGGCGGCCTCCCGCCCGTACGAGGACTGGTGCGCCCCCGCGATGTCCAGCGCCTCCGCGTACGCCCCGGCCGGGTTCCCGGCGTTGACGATGCCGACCGGAGCCGCGTACATGGCCGCGCCGCAGTTGACGATGTTGCCGGCGCCGGCCTCACGCGGGTCCACGTGCCCGTAGTGCAGCCGTGCCACGATCCACTTTTCGGCCAGGAAGATCCGCTGGAGGGGAAGCGCCTCGGTCTCCAGTTCCGGGATCCAGCGCGGAGTGGACATCAGGTCCGGGACCAGGTGGTCGGCGACCGCGTACGCGTCGAGGTGGTCCCGTACGGTCTCGTAGACCCGGACCAGAGCGTGGGTCATGAGGGTGTCGTCGGTGACGTGGCCGTCGCCCTTGTGGTACGGCGCGATGGGGCGGGCGGTGCGCCAGTCCTCGTACCAGGGGCCGACGATGCCGTGGATCCGGCCGCCGTGCCGTTCGACGATCCGGTCCGGGGACCAGCCTTCCACCGGGCCGCCGAGCGCGTCACCCACGGCGGCGCCGACCAGACAGCCGGCCGCCCTGTCTTCGAGAGTTGGCGTCATGTCCGAATAATCCCCTGTCTTGCGGGTGACTTGGGGGAGGTCAGCTCCGTACGGGCGAGCAGCGCGGCGAGTTCCACGAGGTCGGTGCCGGCGAGGCGGGGGAGGGCGCAGCCGGAGAGGGTGCGGCAGGCCTCGCGCCAGGCGGCGGGGATCGAGTCGCCGCCGCCGAGCGCGCCGGTGAGCGCGCCGGCCAGGGCGGGGGCGGAGTCCGCCACCCGGGACAGGCAGGCGGCCGCCGGCACGGCCTCGGCGACCCGGCCGCGGGCGGCGGTGGCGAGGGCCAGGGCGACGGGCACGGTTTCGGCGGCGGCGATGCCGTAGCTGTAGACGTGGTCGACGATCTCGTGCTCCAGGGTGGGGATGAGACCGAAGGCGCCCTCGGTGGCGGTGCGGGCGAGTTCGACGGCGTGCCGGGCGTTGCGGCCGATCTCGGTGGCGCCGGGCAGCTGCCCGAGGGCCTCCTCGACGGCGGCGTCGACGTCCGCCCCGTCGAGCGCCGCCGCGATGGCCGCCGCCATGGCGCGGGCGCCGTGCACGCCGTCGCCGTCCTGGGTGTAGCGGGCGTCGAACTCGGCGAGGTCCGCGGCGGCTTGGGGGTCGCCGGGGTGCACGACGGCGAGGACGGCCGCGCGGATGCAGGCGGCGTCGTCGAAGTAGTGCGGATTGTCGTGGCCGGTGGCGGGCGGACGCAGGCCGGTGGCGAGGTTGCCGAGGCCGGCGCGTACGGAGATCCGGGCGCGCAGGGGCAGTACGGCCGACTCCACCTCGGGGGCCCGCTCGGCGGCGGCCGCGACCTCGCTGGCGAGGGCGTTCCAGGCGAGGTCGATGGCGGCGCGCATGCGGCGGGACCGGCTCAGGTCGGAGAGCAGCACGCCGGCGGCGGTGAGCACGGACTCGGCGGCGAAGGCGGCCCATTCGGCGTCGTCGGAGGGGCCGAGGCGGAGGGGTTCGGGGGGCTGGTTGAGGGCGATGGGGACGGGGAGGGTGGTGGTGGCGTTCTGCTCGGCGAAGGTGTCGAGTTCGCGGGTGAGGCGGCGGGTCCACTCGGGCATGCGGCTGGCGCGGTGGCGGGCGGCGGGCCAGCCGGCGGCATCGCCTGCGGCGAGCCCGAGCAACAACCCCTCGATCCGCCGCCCTCCTCCGCCTCCGCCTCCGGTTCCGGTTCCTGTTCCTGTTCCGGTACGCGCCTCCGGCTGCCGGCGGCCGGCCGCCCCCACCCCGGCCAGAACCGTGACGCGGCCCGGCACCACCGCAGCCTCGGCGGGGGCGAGGTGTTCGCATCCGTGCCGTTCCCCGCCCGCCCGGTCGCGGGCCGCAGCCGGGGCCCCCGCTTCGGCGGGCGGGCCCCCTGCCCCCCGCCCGGCCTCCGGCCGGTCCCCGGGATCCGTTTCGGCGGGGGCGGGGCAGGGAGGGAGGTGATCGCACCCGTGCCCGGGAGCCGCTTCGGCGGGGGTGGTGGGGGGAGCAGTGGTTTTGGGGGTGGTCATCCGCGGGGCTCGCTTTCCGGGGTGAGGAGGTCCGCGATGTCCAGGACGTGGTAGCCGCGCATCGACGGCAGGCAGCTGCCGCGGACCGGGCCGACGGCCGAGGCCCAGTCGGCCGGGATGGCCGGGACGCCGGACAGGGCGCCCGCCAGGGCGCCGGCCACTGCTGCCGTGGTGTCGGCGTCGCGGCCCATGTTGACCGCGGTCAGGACCGAGGGGGCGAAGGCGCCGCCGGACGCGGCGAACGCGCCGAAGGCGAGGCCCACCGCCTCCGGCGCCAGGTCCGTCCACGGGTAGCCCCCGATGACCACCGCCGAGCGGACCGCCCGTTCCCCGCGCGGGGCCGCCGTCACCGCCCGGCGCAGCGAACGGGCCGTCCACGAGTCGGACGGGATGACCGAGAGGGCCGCGGAGACGACGGATGCGGGAGAGCCGCCGGCCATGGCCGCTGCGACGCCCGCTGCGACGGCCTGGCCGCCGTAGATGCCCTCGCCGTCGTGGCTCACGGTGCCGTCGATGGCGACCAGCCGGGCAGCCTCCGCCGGGCGGCCCGCCGCGAAGACGCCGAAGGGGGCCGCCCGCATGGCGAGACCGTCCGACCAGGCGTGCCGGTGCTGGGCCGAGATGGGGGCCGCCAGGCCGCGGCGGAGGTTTTCCAGGGTGCCGCGCTCCGAGAACCCGGCGCCCCGGAACGGGCCTTCGTCCAGGTCCGCGATCCAGTGGTGCCAGGCCCGTTCCACGTGGGCGACCGTCAGGGCGGAACCGTGCCGGGCCAGCAGCAGGCCCGAGAAGATCGCGTACTCGGTGTCGTCCGTGCCCGCCGGATCGTCCGACACGAAGCCTTCGATACGGCCCCATCGAGAACGGATCTCCGACGGCTTCATGTTCTCCGCGGGGGCGCCCAGCGCATCACCCACCGCGAGTCCCAGAAGAGCGCCCCTGGCCCGTTCGAGGAGGACCTGCGGATTGCATGCAATCAGCTCCATGGCGCGCCTCTCCCACTTGGTGGGACTCATCATGAGCCCTTGGGGGATTTGTGCCATGGCATGTGGTTTGTCGCCCGGCGCAAAACACCCCTCCCGCCCGCCCGTCACCCGGTCGCCGAACCGCAAAAGCGCAGGTAAGTACGGCCTTCCTTGCTGGCGGCGGCCAGAAATCGTGCGTAGTTTCGAGGTGTTCAGGGGGAGTGGATGCCGGCACGGGTCCACTCGTACGGAAGGGGAGCAAAGCCGCATGTCCATCATCGATACCGAAGCACCACTGCACGAGGCCCACCGGGACAACCACACCCACCGCGACGTCAACGGCGGGTGGCTGCGGCCGGCGGTGTTCGGGGCGATGGACGGGCTGGTCTCCAACCTCGCACTGATGACCGGCGTGGCGGGCGGCGCGGTCGCCCCGCAGACCGTCGTGATCACCGGTCTCGCCGGACTGGCCGCCGGCGCCTTCTCGATGGCGGCCGGTGAATACACCTCGGTCGCCTCGCAGCGCGAGCTCGTCCTGGCGGAGCTCGACGTCGAGCGGCAGCAGCTGCGCAAGCACCCGGTCGACGAGATGGAGGAGCTCGCGAAGCTCTACGTCTCCCGTGGTGTGGAGCCCGCGCTGGCCCGTGAGGTGGCGATGCAGCTGTCCCGGGACCCGGAGCAGGCGCTGGAGATCCACGCCCGCGAGGAGCTCGGGATAGACCCGGACGACCTGCCGTCGCCGCTGGTCGCGGCGGTGTCCTCGTTCGGTTCGTTCGCGCTGGGCGCGCTGGTGCCCGTACTGCCCTACCTGCTCGGTGCCACCGCGCTCTGGCCGGCCGTGGTGCTGGCGCTGATCGGGTTGTTCCTGTGCGGCGCCGTGGTCGCCAGGGTCACCGCGGCCACCTGGTGGCACAGCGGTCTGCGGCAGCTCCTGCTGGGTGGCGCGGCCGCCGGTGTGACGTACATCCTGGGAAGCTGGATCGGTTCGGCCCTAGGCTGAGCAACCCGGGAGTGAGACACTATGCAGGACCCAACATAATTAGTGAGTTTCCCGGCGGTTTCGATTCCGTATCCGCCGGGCATGAGACGGGGGCGCTCCGGGCAATGATGCCCGCCCCGCGTCGGGACCTCCGCCCGTGACTCACTCCGCGAAGGTCCCTCTTTCTGCCTCGAGCAGTGTCCGCATGCTGGAACGCGATATCCACCTCGCGGGATTGCCGTCATCATGTAACCTGCACGAAATTTCGCAGAGGGCCAACGTCGTCCCTCGGCACATGCATATGCCACGACGACGACGGGAGAGCCGATGCGTTCCGCATCCACGCACTCCGCGACCGGCCCCAGCACCACCGCCTGGTCGCCCATGGACGGTCGCCCCGCCCCCCAGGGCATGTACGACCCGCGCAACGAGAAGGACGCCTGCGGCGTCGGATTCGTGGCGAACCTCACCGGCGAGGCGACCCACACGCTCGTTGAGCAGGCACTGACCGTACTGCGGAACCTCGAGCACCGCGGAGCCACCGGATCCGAGCCCGACTCGGGCGACGGCGCCGGCATCCTCTCCCAGGTCCCGGACGCCTTCCTCCGCGAGGTCGCCGGATTCGAGCTTCCCGAGGCCGGCGCCTACGCCGTCGGCATCGCCTTCCTCCCCGCCGACGGCACCGCACAGGCCGTCGCCGTGGAGCAGATCGAGGCCATCGCCGCCGAAGAGGGCCTCACCGTCCTCGGCTGGCGCGAGGTCCCGGTCACCCCCGACCTGCTCGGCAACGGCGCCCGCGCCACCATGCCGGCCTTCTCCCAGCTCTTCGTGAGCAACGGGAGCACCGGCATCGAGCTGGACCGCAAGGCGTTCGTCCTGCGCAAGCGCGCCGAGCGCGAGGCCGGGGTCTACTTCCCGTCGCTCTCCGCCCGCACCATCGTCTACAAGGGCATGCTGACCACCGGCCAGCTGGAGCCCTTCTTCCCGGACCTCTCCGACCGCCGCTTCGCCTCGGCGCTCGCCCTGGTCCACTCGCGGTTCTCCACCAACACCTTCCCGTCGTGGCCGCTCGCCCACCCGTACCGCTTCGTCGCGCACAACGGCGAGATCAACACGGTCAAGGGCAACCGCAACTGGATGAAGGCCCGCGAGTCCCAGCTGGCGTCGGAGGTCTTCGGCGACGGCGTGCTGGACCGCATCTTCCCGATCTGCACCCCGGACGCCTCCGACTCGGCCTCCTTCGACGAGGTACTGGAGCTGATCCACCTTGGCGGCCGGTCGCTGCCGCACAGCGTGCTGATGATGATCCCGGAGGCGTGGGAGAACCACACCTCCATGGACCCGGCCCGCCGCGCGTTCTACCAGTACCACTCCACGATGATGGAGCCCTGGGACGGCCCGGCCTGCGTCACCTTCACCGACGGCACCCAGGTCGGCGCGGTCCTCGACCGCAACGGTCTGCGCCCCGGCCGCTACTGGGTCACCGACGACGGCCTCGTCGTCCTCGGCTCCGAGGTCGGCGTGCTCGACATCGACCCGGCCAAGGTCGTCCGCAAGGGCCGCCTCCAGCCCGGCAAGATGTTCCTCGTCGACACCGCCCAGAAGCGGATCATCGAGGACGACGAGATCAAGAACGAGCTCGCCTCCGCCGCCCCGTACGCCGACTGGCTGGAGACCGGCGAGATCGAGCTGTCGGACCTGCCCGAGCGCGAGCACATCGTGCACACGCACGCCTCCGTCACCCGCCGCCAGCAGACCTTCGGCTACACCGAGGAAGAGCTGCGCGTCATCCTCGCGCCGATGGCCCGTACTGGCGGCGAGCCGCTCGGCTCCATGGGCACGGACTCTCCGATCGCGGCCCTGTCCGAGCGCCCCCGGCTGCTCTTCGACTACTTCACCCAGCTCTTCGCGCAGGTCACCAACCCGCCGCTGGACGCCATCCGCGAGGAGCTCGTCACCTCGCTGCTGTCCTCCATCGGGCCGGAGTCCAACCTGCTGGAGCCGACCGCCGCGTCGTGCCGCAGCATCACGCTGCCCTTCCCGGTGATCGACAACGACGAGCTGGCCAAGCTCATCCACATCAACGCCGACGGCGACATGCCGGGCATGAAGGCCGCCACCCTCTCGGGTCTCTACCGGGTCTCGGGCGGCGCCGACGCGCTGGCCGCCCGGATCGCCGAGATCCGCGCCGAGGCCGACGCCGCCATCGAGGCCGGCGCCCGCCTCATCGTCCTCTCGGACCGCCACTCGGACGCCGAGCACGCGCCGATCCCGTCGCTGCTGCTCACCTCCGCCGTCCACCACCACCTCATCGCCACCAAGCAGCGCACCCAGGTGGGCCTGCTGGTCGAGGCCGGCGACGTCCGCGAGGTCCACCACGTCGCCCTGCTCATCGGCTACGGCGCCGCCGCCGTCAACCCGTACCTGGCCATGGAGTCGGTCGAGGACCTGCTGCGCGCGGGCACCTTCCTCTCCGGCCTGGAGCCCGAGCAGGCCATCAGGAACCTGATCTACGCCCTCGGCAAGGGCGTCCTGAAGGTCATGTCCAAGATGGGCATCTCCACCGTCGCCTCCTACCGCGGCGCCCAGGTCTTCGAGGCCGTCGGCCTGAACGACGAGTTCGTCGCCGCCTACTTCAACGGCACCGCCACCAAGATCGGCGGCGCCGGCCTGGAGGTCATCGCCAAGGAGGTGGCCGCCCGCCACGCCAAGGCCTACCCGGCCACCGGCATCGCCGCCACGCACCGCGCGCTGGAGATCGGCGGCGAGTACCAGTGGCGCCGCGAGGGCGAGCCGCACCTGTTCGACCCGGAGACGGTCTTCCGCCTCCAGCACGCCACCCGCAACCGCCGGTACGACATCTTCAAGCAGTACACGGACCGGGTGAACGAGCAGTCCGAGCGCCTGATGACGCTCCGCGGCCTCTTCGGCTTCAAGAGCGACCGCCCGTCGATCTCCGTCGACGAGGTCGAGCCGGTCTCCGAGATCGTCAAGCGCTTCTCCACCGGCGCCATGTCGTACGGCTCCATCTCCAAGGAGGCGCACGAGACCCTCGCCATCGCCATGAACCAGCTGGGCGCCAAGTCCAACACCGGTGAGGGCGGCGAGGACCCGGAGCGCCTGTACGACCCGGCCCGCCGGTCCAGCATCAAGCAGGTCGCCTCCGGCCGCTTCGGTGTGACCTCCGAGTACCTGGTCAACGCGGACGACATCCAGATCAAGATGGCGCAGGGCGCCAAGCCCGGCGAGGGCGGCCAGCTGCCCGGCCACAAGGTCTACCCGTGGGTCGCCAAGACCCGGCACTCCACCCCGGGCGTCGGCCTGATCTCCCCGCCGCCGCACCACGACATCTACTCCATCGAGGACCTGGCTCAGCTGATCCACGACCTCAAGAACGCCAACCCGGCCGCCCGCATCCACGTGAAGCTGGTCTCCGAGGTCGGCGTGGGCACGGTCGCCGCGGGTGTCTCCAAGGCCCACGCGGACGTCGTCCTCATCTCCGGCCACGACGGCGGTACGGGCGCCTCCCCGCTCACCTCGCTGAAGCACGCGGGCGGCCCCTGGGAGCTCGGCCTCGCCGAGACCCAGCAGACCCTGCTGCTCAACGGGCTGCGCGACCGGATCGTCGTCCAGACCGACGGCCAGCTCAAGACCGGCCGCGACGTGATCATCGCCGCGCTGCTCGGCGCCGAGGAGTTCGGTTTCGCGACCGCGCCGCTCGTCGTCTCCGGCTGCGTCATGATGCGCGTCTGCCACCTGGACACCTGCCCGGTCGGCATCGCCACCCAGAACCCGGTCCTGCGCGACCGCTTCTCCGGCAAGCCCGAGTTCGTCGTCAACTTCTTCGAGTTCATCGCGGAGGAGGTGCGCGAGCTCCTCGCCGAGCTGGGCTTCCGCTCCATCGAGGAGGCCGTCGGCCACGCCGAGCTGCTCGACACCACCCAGGCCGTGACGCACTGGAAGGCGCAGGGCCTCGATCTGGAGCCGCTCTTCTACGTGCCCGAGCTGCCCGAGGGCGCGGTCCGCCACGCCCTGATCGAGCAGGACCACGGTCTGGAGAAGGCCCTCGACAACGAGCTGATCGAGCTCGCGGCCGACGCCCTGGACGCCGACTCCGCCGAGGCCGCCCTGCCGGTCCGCGCCCAGGTCCCGATCCGCAACATCAACCGCACCGTCGGCACGATGCTCGGTCACCAGGTCACCAAGAAGTTCGGTGGTGCGGGCCTGCCCGACAACACCATCGACCTGACCTTCACCGGCAGCGCCGGCCAGTCCTTCGGCGCCTTCGTGCCGAAGGGCATCACCCTCCGCCTCGAGGGCGACGCCAACGACTACGTCGGCAAGGGCCTGTCGGGCGGCCGGATCGTGGTCCGCCCGGACCGCGGCGCCGACCACCTCGCCGAGTACTCCACCATCGCCGGCAACACCATCGGCTACGGGGCCACCGGCGGCGAGATGTTCCTGCGCGGCCGCACCGGCGAACGCTTCTGCGTCCGCAACTCCGGCGCCCTGGTCGTCTCGGAGGGCGTGGGCGACCACGGCTGCGAGTACATGACCGGCGGTACGGCGGTCGTCCTGGGCGAGACGGGCCGCAACTTCGCGGCCGGCATGTCGGGCGGCGTCGCGTACGTCATCGACCTCGACCCGAACAACGTCAACGTCGGCAACACGGGCGCGGTCGAGGCCCTGTCGGACGCGGACAAGCAGTGGCTGCACGATGTGGTGCGCCGCCACGAGGAGGAGACCGGCTCGACCGTGGCCGCGAAGCTCCTGGCTGACTGGTCCGTCGCGGCGGACCGCTTCAGCAAGATCATCCCGACCACGTACAAGGCAGTGCTCGCCGCCAAGGACGCCGCTGAGCTGGCCGGACTCTCGGAGTCCGAGACCACCGAGAAGATGATGGAGGCGGCGACCAATGGCTGACCCGAAGGGCTTCCTCACCACCCCGCGCGAGACCGCCTGCTCCCGTCCCGTGGCCGAACGGCTGAAGGACTGGAACGAGGTCTACGTCCCGGGCTCGCTGCTCCCGATCATCAGCAAGCAGGCCGGCCGCTGCATGGACTGCGGCATCCCGTTCTGCCACAACGGCTGCCCGCTGGGGAACCTGATCCCCGAGTGGAACGACTTCGCGTACCGCGAGGACTGGTCGGCGGCGTCGGAGCGCCTCCACGCCACGAACAACTTCCCGGAGTTCACCGGGCGGCTGTGCCCGGCTCCGTGTGAGTCGGCGTGCGTGCTCGGCATCAACCAGCCGGCCGTCACGATCAAGAACGTCGAAGTCTCGATCATCGACAAGGCCTGGGACAACGGCGACGTCACCCCGCAGGCACCGGAGCGCCTGTCGGGCAAGACGGCCGCGGTCATCGGCTCGGGCCCGGCCGGTCTCGCCGCCGCCCAGCAGCTGACCCGGGCCGGCCACACCGTGGTCGTGTACGAGCGCGCCGACCGCGTCGGCGGCCTGCTGCGCTACGGCATCCCCGAGTTCAAGATGGAGAAGGTGCACATCAACCGCCGCATCGAGCAGATGCGCGCGGAGGGCACCAAGTTCCGTACCGGCATCGAGGTCGGCCGCGACATCACCGCCACCGACCTGCGCAAGCGGTTCGACGCGGTGGTCATCGCGGCGGGCGCCACGGTCTCCCGCGACCTTCCGGTCCCGGGACGCGAGCTGAACGGCATCCACTTCGCGATGGAGTACCTGCCGCTCGCCAACAAGGTCCAGGAGGGCGACTTCATGGCGCCCCCCATCACGGCCGAGGGCAAGCACGTGGTCGTGATCGGCGGCGGCGACACCGGCGCGGACTGCGTGGGCACCGCCCACCGCCAGGGTGCGGCCTCGGTCACGCAGCTGGAGATCATGCCGAAGCCGGGCGAGGACCGTAACGCCAACCAGCCCTGGCCGACGTTCCCGATGCTCTACAAGGTCACCTCGGCGCACGAGGAGGGCGGCGAGCGGGTCTACTCCGTCTCCACCACCCACTTCGAGGGCGACGAGGACGGCAACGTCAAGGCCCTCCACCTGGTCGAGGTCGAGTTCGTCGACGGCAAGCTGACCCAGAAGCCCGGCACCGAGCGGGTCCTCCCGGCCCAGCTGGTCACCCTGGCGATGGGCTTCACCGGCACGGACCGGTCCAACGGCCTGGTCGAACAGTTCGGCCTGGAGCTGGACGCGCGCGGCAACATCGCGCGGGACGCCTCGTACGCGACCAACGTCGACGGCGTCTTCGTCGCCGGCGACGCCGGCCGCGGCCAGTCGCTCATCGTCTGGGCCATCGCGGAGGGCCGCTCGGCCGCCCGCGGCGTGGACCGCTTCCTGACGGGCGCGAGCACCCTCCCGTACCCGGTCAAGCCGACGGACCGCGCGCTGACCGTCTGACGCGGCGGAACCCCTCTCCTCGGCGAGGGCCCCCGTGACGTAGCAGTACCCCCCTCCCCTCCGGGGGAGGGACCCCTCATACGGTCCGTACAACGGCGTACGGAACTCCGACACGGCGCCCGCCTCGTCCCCGACCAGGGAAGGCGGGCGCCGTGGCGTATTCCGGGCCGGGCCCTGAACGCGCAGGCATTTCTGCGGAGGGGGAGTGGCCGCCCGCCCCTCCCTGCGACCATGGCGCTGGATCCGCCACCGCCCGCAGAAGGAGTACGCATGCGCCGTTTACGAGGGCTCGCCGCACCGGCACTGGCCGTCGCGCTGTTCGGCCTCGCCGGATGTTCCGATCCGGCGCCGGCCGCTGCCGGATCCCCTGCGACCAGGGCCGGGACGTCCTCGCCGCCACCCACCGCGATACCGAGTCCGCCTCCCACGCCCACGCCCACCCCCACCCCCACGACGGTGGCCCCGACCCCGGAGTGCGTGAACACCGGCGCCATGGACGAGGGCAAGCTGGCCGGCTACCTCACCCGCCTGAAGAGCAGCAGCGGCTCCTACGGCAGCAGGGGGCTGACCATCGACGACGACGGGCTGCGCTTCCGGCCCGATCCGACCGAGCGGCCGTGCAGCGCCGTCAAGGTGAAGCTCACCCGGTTCTGGGTGGACATCACCCGCGGCCGGACGTCCGCCGAGCGCTTCGCGTTCGACTACAAGCCGATCGACAGCACCGCCGTCCCGGTCGGCCCGGCGGACGGCACCGCCGCCGGCAGTGTGCCGCCCGACTCGGAGGCCTGCCGCGGCTCCCTGTCGGTGGTCCACCTCGGCCCGGCGCTCACCGAGGAGCAGCTGCCGTACAGCCTGGAGATGCCCACCGTCTTCACCCCGGAGGGGCGGGGCGCCATGGACGTGAAGGTCAAGGCCGACCTCTCCGTCGCCGCGACCTTCATCCCGCCGACCGTCCCGGACGGCTGCTGATCCGCCTACCCGCGAGTATTGACTATAAGTCAGTACGGGTCCACGCTCGGGGCGAGCCGTCGTCTCTGGTGTGGGAGGTCGTCCCGTGAGTACGGAAGAACTCGACCGGTTGAGTGCGGAGTTGAAGGGGGCGGCGCCGCCCGAGTCGTTCCGGGGGCTGGCGGGCGCCGAGTTGGGGCGGCTCGCCGACGCGTTGCGCGCCGAGCGGGTGCGGCAGGCCGAGGGATTGAACGAGGCCGCCGAGGAGGCGCTCAAGCTGGTGCCCGCGCTCGCGCGCGGGCCGGTCCGCAAGATTCTCTTCCGGTAGGGGTGGGTGGTTCCCGTGGTGGTTCTCGTGGACGTGCTGCGCAATCGGGCCGAGGTGGAGAAGGTCGCCCGCATCATGGGCGCCGAGCCGGCCGAGTTCGTGTTCCTCGAAACGCTGCCCGCGGACGACGTGCGGCGGTTCCGGGAGCAGGTGACCGCCGTCGTGCACGACGGGGCCCCCGAGATGCTCGACCGGATCGCCGCCGCGACCCGGCTGGTACCGGCGGGGGTGGCGGCCGCGATCAGCCAGAAGGCACTCGGGCCGCGGCTCGCGGCCGCCGTCGCGGGACGGCTGGAGCCGGCCCGGGCCGCCGACATCATCGAGAAGCTCCCCGTGTCGTTCACCGCCCGCTCCTGCGGCCACCTGGATCCCCGGAGGATCGCCGGGATCGTGGACCGGCTCGACGAGGGCCTGGTGGTACGGATCGCCGTCGCGCTCGCCGAGGCCGGCGACCACCTGACCATGGGCCGCTTCGTCGGGCACCTGCGCGACGGGGTGCTCGCCCGCATCCTGGAGCAGGTCGGCGACGACACCGTGCTCCGGGCCGGCTACTACGTGGACCAGCCGGACCGGGTGCCGCGGATCCTGGAGTCGATGGGCGCCGACCGGCTGCGGTCGGTGATCGGGGCCGCGGCCGCCGCCGGCCTGTGGCGGGAGGCCCTGGCCGTCGCCGGAATGGTCGGCGGCGAGCAGCGCCGGCGCATCGCACAGGTGACGGCTCGGCTGGACGCGCAGGCACTGGCCTCACTCGTGCGGGTGACGCACGAGGAGGGCCTGTGGGAGGCGCTGCTGCCGCTGGTCGCCCTCCTCGACGCGGAGGACCGGCAGGCCGTGGCCCGGCTGGAGGCCCTCGCCGAGCCCGAGGTGCTGACCGGAGTGGTCCGGGCGGTGGTCGCCACCGGCCTGTGGGGCGAGTTCCTTCCGCTGGTCGACGCCCTGCCGAGGCCCTCGCGCCGGATCGTCGCCGAGGCCGCCGCCGCCCTGGACGACGAGGCCCTCGACGCGCTCGCCCGCGAGGTCGGCAAACAGGACCTGTGGGAGCTGGTGCTGCCGCTGGTCGAGCTCATGGACGACGCCGGCAAGCAGCGGATCTTCGAGCTGCCCGCCTTCCAGGAACAGGGCGAAACCGGCGAAAGATAGGCTGTACGGCCCAACCGCGCGCCCGGTCCCCGCAGTTGAGGGGGCGCGCGGTCTGGTACCCAGTGGTCCATGCTGCTGTCTCGGATTCTGCTCAGTTCCCTGGTCGGGGCCGTGTCCCTGGCCACCGCCGCACTCGTCCCGGCCGCCGCCTCCGCCCCGGACGCACCGCCGACGGGCGATCGGACCGTCGTCTACGAAGGGATGCGGCTCACCGTCCCCGGCCACTGGCGGATCGTCGACCTCGACCGCAGCCCGCAGACCTGCCTGCGGCTGGACGTGCCGACCCTCTACCTGGGCCCCGCCGGCAGCCAGCGCGACTGCACCGGCCGGGCGGCCGCCGCCCGCGCCGACACCCTGCACCTTGAGCCGCTCCGGGGCGTCCCCGCCCGCGCCGACATCCCCACCGTGACCGTGCCCCTGGGCACCGCCCTGCCCGACACCGCCCCGCAGGGCGGCAGCAACGAGGTCCGGTACGCCCTCCAGCAGGCCGGGGTCATGGCCACCGTCTCGTACGGGGGCGCGCCCACCGCCGTCCGCCGGGTCATGCAGGGCGCCCGGACCGGCGCCGCCCCACGGCCCTTCGTACCGCCCGCCACGCCGGCCGTCACCGTCGACGTGAGCGCCCAGGACCCCTACCGGGGCGAGGGCTTCGACGCCTGCACCGCGCCCGCCCAGACCACCATGGACACCTGGTGGGAGCAGTCCCCCTTCCGGGCGGTCGGCATCTACATCGGCGGTCCGGCCAGGGCTTGCGCCCAGCCGAAACTGACCGCCGACTGGGTGCGGCGGCAGGCCGCCACCGGCTGGCACCTGATGCCGATCTGGGTCGGCCCGCAGCCCTGGCGCAATGCGAGCACCGGGCTGTCCACCAACCCGTCCACCGCCACCGAGCAGGGCCGGACGGCCGCCGACGGGGCGGTGGCCGCGGCCCGCCGGCTGGGCCTGGCCGAGGGCACCGTCCTCTACAACGACGTCGAGGCCTACACCGACCGCACCACCTGGGACGCCCCCGTGGTGTCGTATCTGATCGCCTGGACGGAGCGGCTGCACGCGCTCGGCTACCGCTCCGGCACCTACGTGTCGGCGAGCTCCGGGGTGAAGGTCCTCAGCCGCTTCCACGACCAGGCCCCCGACTCGATGCCCGATGTGCTGTGGGCGGCGGCCTGGAACGGGCGGGCCTCGGTGGCCGACGCGGACATGGGGCTGCCGGCCGGCACCGCCCAGTGGACGGGCGGCCGTCGCGCCCACCAGTTCCGGGGTGACCACAACGCGACCTACGGCGGGGTCACCCTCAACATCGACCGCAACTGGCTCGATGTGGACCTCGGCACCGACGCGGAACCGCTTCCCGACGCGGAACCGGATCCCGACACGGACTCCGATGCCGATGCCGATGCCGATGCCGATGCCCATGCCGATGGCGACGCCGACTCCGACGTCGACGCGGACTCCGATGCCGATGAGGACTCCGATGAGGACTCCGCCGCGGACGACGACGCCGGCACCGACCGCGACTGACGGTCAGTCCTCCCGCGGCGGCTCGTCGTCGTTGCCCCGGTGCAGGGTGCGCAGCCCCCGCTCCGGGGTCCAGGACCGGATGACCAGCTCGTCCCCGGCGACGGCGATGTGCACCACCTCGGTCAGCTCCGTGCGGAACAGGTGGAAGGGGTGCTCGGTGCCCGTCTCCTCCGCGAAGCGGTGCTGCTCCGGCGGGTCGACGATCTCGACCGCCCGGCCGGAGATCCGTACGTCCCCGTCCGGCATGGACTCGTCCGGCCCCGGGTTGGTGTGCAGCGCGAACCGCGGATCGCGCTGCAGGTCCTTCGCCTTCAAGGAGCCGGGCATCATGCCGAGCCACAGCTCGCCGCCCCGGAACTCGGTGGTCAGCCCGGCCACCCGGGGCGAGCCGTCCTTGCGGAGGGTGGCGAGGACGTGGTGCGGGTACTGCGCGAAGCGGTGGTGGACCTGCTCGGCGAATTCCGGTTCGGCCTTCTCGAACGCTGCCCAGTTGTTCGTCGTCATGCCGCCCATCTAAGCGCGCGCCGGGACGGCCACCGGTCAGCCGCGTACGATCCCCAGACGGCGTGCCGCCGCCAGCCAGGCCGGGAACTCCGACACGAGACGGTCGTACAGCTCCGCGTCGGAGACCTGCCGCGGGTCGGGGCCGGCGTGGAAGTAGCCCGCGTTGTCCACCATCCGCTTGGCCGGCACCGGCAGCTCGTCCAGCCGGCGCAGGAAGTCGAACTGGCTGCTGCGGGTGTTCCCGAAGCCGACGAACTGCCAGAACAGCGGCAGCCGGGACGCCTTGCACAGATAGCGTTCCGCGGCGAGCTTGTTGACCGGACCGCCGTCCGTCTGGAAGACGACCAGGGCCGGCTCGGTGGACCCGGAGTCGAGATGGTGGTCGATGACGGCGTCCATGGCCAGGTGGTACGCGGTCTTGCCCATGTGCCCGAGGCCGGCGGCGATCTCGTTCACCCGCCCGGCGTGCCCGGCGAGCGGGATCTCCTCGACCGCGTCCACCTCGGTGGAGAAGAACACCACCGGAACCCGGCCGTCGTCGTCGAGGTGCGCCGACAGCCCCAGCACCCGGTCCGCGAGCGCCTGCACACTGCCGTCGGTGTAGTACGGGCGCATCGACCCCGAGTAGTCCAGCACCAGGTAGACCGCGGCGCGGTGCCCCTCCAGGCCGTGCTTGCGCAGCGACACCCCGGCGCTCTTGTACAGGTTCACCAGCGCCGGAGCGGTCTCTTCCACGGTGCGCAGACTGATCGCGCTGGTCCCGGTCGTCGTCATGCCTCCCGAGCGTACGACAGTCCTACCGGCGCGGGCCGCGCCCCTCGATGTCGGAGAGCATCGCGGCGGCCAGGTCGCGCTCCGAGGCGTAGTACCGCTCAGCCCACCGGAGGGCGAGCGCGGGATGGGCCCACGCCTCCTCCTCATCCCGGGCCTCCTCGGCGTCGGCGGCCGCGCGCCGGCGCATCTGCTCCGCGAACTCCTGCTGCCGGAGCAGTACTTCGCGCATCTGCCCGGGCTCCAGCAGATGCCCCAGCCACAGCCGGAGCATCGGCCCGTGCTTGAGCACGGGCGGGTCGACCGGGACCTCGCGGGCCCATTCCCGTACGGCGGCCAGGCCCTCGGGGGTGATCCGGTACACCCGCTTGTCACGGTTGCCGGTCTCCTGGGCGACCATCCGGGAGGAGGTGTAACCGGCCTTCTCCAGCCGCTTGAGCTCGCCGTAGATCTGGCTGAAGGACGGGCTCCAGTAGAAGAACCGCAAGGACCGGTCCGACCACTTCTTCAGGTCGTAGCCGGAGAGCTCCTCCCCGAAGGACAGCAGTCCGAGCACCGCCCAACCGGTCGCGGGGCGCGTGCGCCTGTTCGTTTCCTCTGCCACGCCGCGCAGTCTACGGCCGGTGTCCTCAACACCCCTTCCTTCCAAGGGACATGACTGCTAGAAGTATTTCTGTTCGATGTGTCCGACGGGTGGGAGGGCCGAACCGTGACCGCACTCGACGGCAAGGTGGTCCTCATCACCGGCGCGGGCCGCGGCCAGGGCGCCGCCGAGGCCCGGCTGTGCGCGCGGGCCGGGGCGCGGGTCGTGGTCACCGACGTCACCGAGGACGAAGGGCGCGCGGTCGCCGCCGAACTGGGCGCCGAACAGGGGCTGTTCCTCCGCCACGACGTCGCCGACCCGGGGAGCTGGGACCGGGTGGTGCGGGCGGCCGTGGACGCCTTCGGCACGGTCTCCGCGCTGGTCAACAACGCGGCCCTGTGGCGCACGGCGCACGTGGAACAGCAGAGCCTGGAGGAGTTCGAGACCCTGCTCAAGGTCAACCTGCTCGGCCCGTTCCTGGGCATCCGGGCGGTGGCCCCCGTGATGCGGGCGGCCGGCGGAGGATCCGTCGTGAACATCTCCTCCACGGCCGGCCTGGTCGGCATCCCCGGACACGCGGCCTACGGCTCCACCAAGTTCGGGCTGCGCGGCCTGACCCGCTCGGCCGCCCTGGACCTGGGCGGGGACCGGATCCGGGTCAACTCGGTGCACCCGGGGGCGATCGACACGCCGATGGTGGCGGACGCCGTCGCCGGCCGGGACTGGTCGCACCTGCCGCTGGGGCGGATGGGCCGCGCCGAGGAGGTGGGTGCACTGGTGCTGTTCCTCTGCTCGGACGCCTCCTCGTACATCACCGGCGCCGAGTTCGCGGTGGACGGCGGCATGACCACCGCCTGAGCCACGGCGTTCAGGACACAGACACCGGCACCGTCACTTCGGCGGGATCCCGGCCCGCGCCAGCCGGTCCAGCGGCCGCAGCACGCACCGGTCCAGCAGCAGCGACGGGCTGATCAGGGTCGAGCCCACCTCGTGGCCCTCCTTGACGCAGCTGTACGGGGAGCTGTGCACCACCGTGTCGCTGCCCACCGCCGTCACCCGCGCGGCCAGCGCCGACTTCCGCGCACACACCACGGCCGGCCCCCGCACCTCCTCGGTGAGCAGGCCTCCCTGCACCCGCCGCACCCACAGCAGCTCCAGCACCAGCAGCTCTCGCACCGACCAGCCGCCCACCGGGGTGCCCAGCAGCCAGCCGTCGCCGGTCCGCCGCAGCAGCTCCGCGCGCGGGTGCGGGCCCGGCGCCACCTCCAGCACGCTGCACCGGGGCAGCTCGGCCCCGGCCCGGCCCCGGCCGTGCCCGGTGCTGCGGCCGCCGCTCAGCCGCCGGGTCGCCCGGTGGGTCAGCAGGCCCGTCCAGCGGCCCTCCGCCAGCAGGGTGACCGGGCGGGCCGGGGTGCCCTCGTCGTCCCGGCGGTAGCTGCCCGCGTACGGGTGGGCGCCCGGCCGGTCCCGGACCGTCAGCGGGGCCGCCGTCCACCGGTCGCCCAGCCGCCGGTCCGCCCCGGCCGCCCCGGCGGCGAGGTAGTTGTCCGCCTCGCTGGTGTGCCCGAAACACTCGTGTACGAACACCCCGGCCGCGGCCGGGGAGAGCAGTGCCGCCCCGGTCAGCGGCCCCCCGACCGGGAGCCGGCGGGCCAGCAGCTCCCGGTCCTCCGACAACTGCCGTATTCCACCCGACAGTTCGCGGGTGACGAAGCCGGTGTCGTAGGCCGCCACTCCCCACTGCGGGGTGTGGCCGTGCGCGGCCGGGCCCAGCCGGATGTGCACCCGTACCAGACCGTCGGCCCGCTCCTGCCGGGATATCGAGGCCGCCGGACCGAGCAGCCCCGCAGCCTCCGCCAGCCCCGCGGCCAGCAGATCGGTCACCGCTCCGGTCACCCTCCTGCCACCGCTCCTGCCACCGCTCCCGCCATCGCTCCCGCCATTGCTCCGGCCACCCTTCAGCCGCCGCTCAGCCGGCCGATCGCGTCCCGGCAGCCGGCCAGCAGCCGCTCCCCGGCAGGCGTCGGCTCGGCCACTTCCAGCAGGTTCTTCTCCGCGGCCAGCAGCTGCTCCACCTTCTGCTGCCGGTAGCGCCCCAGCCGGTCGCGCTCCACCGGATCGGGCTCCACCGCCTGGTGGCGTCCGGCCGCGTACGCGTCGTTGATGAAGGACAGGATGCCGTGCAGGATGTGGCCCAGCGGCCGCTCCGCGTCCACGAACGGCGAATGGTGGGTGGCCTTCGGATTGCGCACCGGCGCCACACAGTCCAGCACCCCGCTGAACCGCTGGTGCGTCGCCTCGTGCACCAGCGACTGGGCGAGCATGTACGCCGGGCGCTCGCTGGTCAGCACCAGCCCGCGCAGCCCGTGCACGCTGAAGTTGAGCGGCTTGAGCCCCCGGTGGCCGCCCAGCGCGGCGAACGCCCGGATGTCCGTCCCGGCCATCGCCAGCCCCTCCGGCCACTCCTCCGCCAGCAGGTCCGCGGCCGCCTGGAGCCGGGCCGCGAACGCGCCCGCCCGTGCCGCATCCAGCCGTACCGCCGGCTCGTCGCCCTCGGAAGCCCACTCCAGCAGCAGGGACCCCCGGGCGAGCCCGTCCCCGGTGACCACCGGCGCCGGCCGGCCGGCCGGCCCGCCCGACCCGCCCGGGCTGCCGAGCCGCACCGAGGCCGGGGCCGCGGCCGGGTCGTACGCCAGGCAGTCCGCCAGCACCCGCAGCTGTGCCACCGGATCCGCCGACCCGGCCTCGCTGCGCCACACCCAGCCCGTCACCTCCGGCCGCAGCGCCCAGGCCAGGGCCGCATCCACGTCCATGGCGTCCAGCAGCTCCCGCACCGCGGACAGCGCCGGATCCGCCCGGTGCTCCGCATCCAGCCGCTGCACGGCCCGCAGCACCCGCACCAGGTACTGCCGGGCCACCACCCGGTTGAGCTGCTCATTGGCCGCCACCGCCGCAGCGTCCTCCGCCAGCACGATCAGCGCCAGGTCCGGCAGCCCCGCCGCCGACCGGTCCGCCGCCAGGTCCTTCACCCGCATGCCCGCCCCTCCCTACTCTCGGACCCCGTCCGCCCCGGCCACGTCCCGCAGCGCCCGCAGCAGCGCCCCTTCGAGCCGTTCCGGCCCCGCACCCGTCTCGCCGCCCGCCTCGCCGCCCACGGGCAGCGGCTCCCACCACGCCTCCTCCTCCGACAGCCGGCGCAGCAGCGGCCGCAGATGCCGCTTCAGGGCGCTCTCCGCATTGCAGGAGAAGGAGACGCTCACCGAGCCGGCCGCTCCATCCCCCTCCTCCTCGCCCTCCACGCCCTCGTGCGGGGCGAACACCGGCAGGTACAGCACATCGCCGGGCTCCAGCCGCACCCGGAACGGCTCCGCCGGCAGCCGGCCCGAGGGCACGAACCCCTTCGCCTCCAGCATCCGCTTGCGCCGCCGGTCCGCCGGGGTGTGCTCGGGCAGCCCGACCAGCCAGTCCTTCGAACCCTGCTGCTGGACCACGAAGTTGTCGCTGTGGTCGAAATGGCAGCCGATGCCCGCGCCCCGGCCCCGGGTCACCGACAGATCGGCGGTGCACTCCTCCCAGCCGAACCGGCCGGCCAGCGCGGCGCAGGCCGCCGCTAGCTCCGGCAGCACGTACTGCGCCTGGTTGACGAACAGCACCTGTCCGTCGGCCCGCCGCCGCACCTCGGCCCGCTCCGGCGGCTCCGCCGCCAGCCGCCGCTCCAGCGCCGCCACCCCGGCCCAGTCCAGGGCGGGGGAGAGGAACTCGGCCCCGCAGCCCCGCCACACCACCGGCCTCCGCCGCCACGACTCCCGGTAGAACGCCTCGACGTCCACCACGTCCACCACGTCCACCACGCCCGTCACTTCCACCACGTCCACCACACCCGGTACGTCCGGCACGTCCGTATCGCTCACCGCAGCCCCCAGGTGCGCAGCCGCGATTCCAGCGAGTCCCGGACCCGCGGCGCCAGTTCCCCGCCGCGGCCCGCCAGTACGGCGACCAGCGCGTCGAACAACGGCCGGCTGCCGCGCCCCGTCACACAGCGGCCCGGCGCCGCCAGGTACAGGGTCGGCTCCAGCGCCCACCCGGCCGGCGCCTCCGCGTACTCCCGGAACGCGCAGTGCACCCCGCCGTGCACCGCGAACCCGGCCAGCCCCACCTCGAAGGTGGCCTCCGCCCCGGTGGCCACCGCCTGGGCCACCCCCACCGCCGCCTCGTGGTGCACCAGCGGCTCCACCCCGGCCAGCGGGGGCGGGGACCCGGCGACGAACCGGTGGAAGCACTCCGGCAGCAGCCGGCCCCGCCCGGCCGGCGAGAACGGCACGTCCCGGAACTCCCCGAACTCCGGGGAAGCCACGAACAGTTCGGCCACCTCGTTCGGGGTGCGCCCGGTCCGCTCCCGGATCACCTCCAGCGACCGGGCGAAGGTCCGGGCCAGTCCGGGCCCGGTCCCGGTGCCGCCGCCGACCACCTCGGAGCGGATGTTCCGCCCCACCAGGGCGAGCTCCCGGACGTCCACCCGCTCGAACGCGGCCACCAGCTCCGGCTCCAGGCCCAGCCGCGGATCGGCCGGCCCGTGCTCGATGAACACCGTCCGTACGGATGCGTCGTACAGCAGCCGGTCCAGGACCTCCAGGATCCGGTCGTGGTCATGCGACGACTCCGGCACGCGCCTCCTCCTTCCACTCCCGGACCAGCGCGAACAGCCGCTCCGCGTTCGGCCGCGACTTCGGCACCAGCCGGCCGGCCGCGTCGAAGTTCGGGTCCTCGTAGGTGACCCCGGCCAGCCGGGGCATCCGCGGCAGCAGATGGGCCAGCAGGGCCAGCTGCTCGTCGAGCAGCACCCCGTGGTGCAGGTCCCGGAACCGGCCGTCGACGATCTGGCAGCCCGACAGGTGCACCTCGTGGCAGCGGTCCAGCGGCAGCGCCTCCAGCCCCTCGAACATTCGCTCCCCGGTCCGGCCCATCAGCCACTGGTAGGCGAGGATGTGCCCCATGTCGAGGGTGGCGAGGGCGCCCGTCTCACGGATCACCGTGTCGAAGAACGCGAACGCGTCCAGGGTGCCGACCAGGAAGCTGCCGCCCTCGGTGAACCCCGGGAACTCGACCGACAGCGGCGCGTCCAGCAGCCGCACCCACTCGCCGACGTGGCCGATGCAGCGCCGCAGCCCCTCCCCGGTCAGCACCGGAGGCATCGGATACGGCAGACTGCGGCCGCCCAGCGACCAGATGCCGAGGTCCTCGATGACCCAGCGGAAGCCGTACCGCCCGATCAGTGCGTTGGTGAACCCGGCGACCGCGGCCTTGCCGTACTCCTCCGGGCTTCCGGTGTTCAGCATGGTGTGGTGGAAGGCGAGCGGCCGGCCCTCCCCGAACAGCCCGAACAGCCGGTCGTAGGCGGGGAAGTAGCGCTCCGGCTCCAGCGGTCCGTAGTCGATCGGCTGGAAGGCCACGAACATGTAGTCGTAGTCCCGTGCGTGCCGGCCGAGGAAGGACTCCACCCGGTCCGTGGGCCGCCCCCCGCCCGACTTGTCGAAGCCGATCCGCTGCTCGCCCCAGACCAGGTCCATGCCCAGGCCGAGCCCCAGCTTCTCCGTGTGCCCCGTGTGCCCCATGTGCCCTGTGTGTTCCGTGTGTCGTGTGTGTCCCCTGGGTTCCGCAGGTCCCGCGTGTTCCATCAGGTGCCCCCTTCCACTTCGAGCAGGCGTTTCTCCACCATCCGGGAGAGCCACCGGCGGGCCCCCGGCCCGTCCGCGGTGAGCCGCCCGTCCCCGGCCCGCTCCACCCCCGGCGGCAGCGCGGCCATCCGCGGCCATGCCAGATCGGCCAGGAACCACTGGGTGCGTACGGTGTCCAGCGCGACCCCGAACCGGGGCCGGACCGGCACCCCCGCGGCCACCAGGGCGGCCACCAGGGCGTCCGCCGGCGCGGCCCCGGCCTGAGCCTCCGGGCGCTGTGCCAGGTCGGGCCGACCGGCCCGTTCCGCGTCCGGTACGGCCTCCACCGCCATCCGCAGCAGCCGCTGCCGGGCCTCCTCGGTGGCCTCCTCGTCGAGCAGGGCGCCGCCGATCCGGCCGGCGGCGAACGCCAGCCCCTCGTTGGTGATCAGGTACTCGTCGTCCCGGTCCTCCCGGTGGGCGGGGCGCCGGCTCTCCCACAGGTGGCTGCCCGGCTCGGCGACCAGCAGCTGCATGGTGTCCAGGCCCAGGTCCGCCGGATGCCGCTGGATCAGTTCGACGGTGGCCCGGTGTGCCGGTTCCGCCGCCGGATGCGGGTAGCCGTCCATGAAGGACAGGTTGGTGGTGATCCCGGCCGCGGTCAGATGGGCCACCGCGCGCTCGGCGTGCCGGGCGTCCTGCCCCTTGCGCAGCGAGT
The DNA here is from genome assembly GCF_040689505.1 of Streptomyces sp. NPDC051211. Lineage (NCBI taxonomy): Bacteria > Bacillati > Actinomycetota > Actinomycetes > Kitasatosporales > Streptomycetaceae > Streptomyces > Streptomyces sp. NPDC051211. Next base: position 175,890 of record NZ_JBFBAV010000011.1, on the reverse strand, counting down.
CGAGGATGGGCTGCGCGTCCGTCTCGTACCCGGCCGACAGCTGCACGCACCCGAGCGCGTACAGCTGCTCGCAGAACGCCGGGTCGGCCAGCTCCGGTTCGAGCCGGGCGCGGACCCGGAAGGTCAGGGCCGCGCCGCGGCCGCGGACCGCGCGCATCACCCGCAGCAGGTGCCGCAGGCCGGTGTTCTCGTCGGTGACGGCGACGTCGGTGATGCCGAGCCGGGCGGCCAGCTCCACCAGATGGGACGCGGCGACCTCCGGGGAGACCTGCTGGAAGGCGCGGGCGTCGTGGTAGCGGTTGCCGTACGAGCAGAACGTGCACTTCCCCCAGAAGCAGCCGACGGTCAGCCGGTACGGGAACTGGTGGGCCTGGTTGCTGTAGTCGGCGAAGTCGAACGGACCGAAGTCCGGCATGGGCTGGTCGTTCAGCACGAACCCGTCCGCGAGCCCGGCCTCCCCCTCGGGACCTTCCGCCCCGTCGAGGATCCTGCCGAGGTAGTCCTCGCCGTGCCCCGGGCACCAGTGGTCGACGAGCCGGGCCGCCGCGACCTTGCGGCGCAGCATCCCCGCCCACATCTGTACGGTCGGCCCGCCGGCCATGATCCGCAAAGCAGGGCGCTCCCGCTTGAGCAGGGTGCACAGGGCGAGGGTGGGTATCAGCTGGCTGAAGAAGGGGACGGTGAAGGCCAGCACCCGGGGCCGGTGCCGGTCCAGCAGCTCCGCCAGCCGCGCCGCGCCCCAGTGGGCCGACCAGCCCGTGCTCCCGTCCTCGATCAGCGCGTCCAGCCGGGACAGCCGGAACGGGCCGGGCACCGTCCAGCCGTCCTGGGCGGCCTGCTGGGTGACGTACCGGACGACGGCCCGCATCGCCACCTCCTGGTCGAACCCGGAGCTCCGGTCGCGGGACCGGTCGAGCAGCCGCTGGCCGTGGTCCTCCCGATAGCGCTCGCTGATCCGGCGGAAGGCCTCCTTGGCGGGACTCCCGCCGGCCGGCCCGGCCGCGGCGTCGCCGTCGGGCCCGGCCGCGGCGTCGGGCTGCCGGCGCAGTACCGCGGTCCGGTACTCCAGGTTCAGGTCGCAGCACACCGGGCGGTAGCCGCGCGCGGTCCAGGCGGCGGTGAGCTGGGGGAGCGCGAGGTAGGGGAACTGCACGGCCTCGCTCACCGGCGGCATCACCAGCAGTACGTCACTCCCCGCGCGAGCGTTCATGACGGCCGGGCCTCCCCGACTGCGGCCTCCCCGACCGCCGCATTCCTGCCCGCGGTCTTCCCTACCGCGGCCTCCCCGCCGGCAGCCTCCCCGCCCGCGGCCGGAGCTCCCGCCCCGGGCCCGTGGCGGGGGCCGGTCAGCCGGTTCAGCAGGGCCAGCTGCCGGTCGGCGGCGGCCGTGGTCTCCGGGTCGCCGGCCCGGTCCGAGAGGAGCCGCAGGGTGCGCCAGACTCCGGCACGGAGCGGCAGTTCCGCCGCCAGGGCGCGGAGTTCCGCGAGGGCGGCACCGGGGCCGTCCAGCCGGGCGGTGGCCCGTACCGCCATGATCCGGGCGTGCATGGCCAGGGTGTCCCGGCCGTCGACGGCGATGGCCTCGCGCAGCCAGTCCCGGGCGGTCCGGTGCCCGCCCCGCGCGTAGTGGGCGATGCCGATCTTGTACGCGAGCCAGCTCGACCGGTACCCCCCGGCCGCGGCCCGCCCGTACTGCTCCTCGGCGCCGTCGGGGTCTCCGGCGGCGAGCGCCAGGCCGCGCAGGGCCACGGTCACCCCGAGGGCCTCCGGCGGCCCACCGGAGCCGGAGCCGCGGCGGGGGCCGGGGGCCGGTTCGGCGGGCAGCGGGCCGCCCCGGTGGACGGCCAGCAGCAGGTCCTCCGGCCAGGGCGTGGCGGGCAGGAAGGAGGAGGTGCGGGCGCGCAGGCCCAGCCGGCCGGCCACGTCGGCGCCGACCCGCCGGAACTCCTGCGGCAGGAAACCGGACCGGGTCGACCAGGTCATCGCCGACAGCTCGCCGCCGCAGGCGGCGACCAGCCCGGCCAGCTCCTCCACCGAGTGGTCGGCGCGCCCGTGCTCGTCCATCAGCCAGTCCAGGTCGATGTCGGCGACGACGTCCCCGGACACGTGCGCGGCGAGGTGGCGGGCGAGCAGATCGGGGGGCACCACGGCCAGCCGGACCCCGCACAGCCGGACGGTCAGGCAGCAGTCCGTCATCCGGGGGTCGGCCGGGGTGCCGCCGGTGGCGATCAGGGAGACGGAGTCCACCGCGGCCTGCTCCCAGCCCTCGTGGGAGGTCCAACTGGGCACCCAGACCAGCTCGGTGAGGCCGCCCGCGAGGGCCGCGGCCGACCAGAAGTCGTCCAGCCCGAACGCGCCGGGCACCCCCCGCACCGGCAGCCGGCGCAGCAGCCCGGCCGGGTCCTCGCCGCGCGCGGCCGCCCCCAGCAGCGCCGCCTCGCCGCCGGGGGCGAGCGGTTTCAGGTCGAGATGGCGGTCGAAGCAGACCACGGTGCGGTCCCGGTAGCCGCCCTCCTGCCACAGGGCGGCCACTTCGCCGTGTTCCTCGAACAGGTCAACGTGTCCCGGCATTCTCGCCCTGTTCCGCGGGGTCGGCCAGGCCGGGCCCCCGCTGGTCCGGTACGCCCGCGCCCTTCGCGGGGGCGGGCCCCGACCTGAAGTGCCGGGCGTCCTTGCTGAGCATCGTCAGAACGGTGGTCACGATCACCAGCCCGCCCGCCCAGAGCATGATCGCTTCGACCTCGAAGAACCGCAGCAGCGCGGCGCCCAGCAGCTGGCCGAGGGGGAGGGAGGCGAAGGAGAAGAAGAAGTCGGCGGAGAAGGCCCGGCCGTGCAGCCGCTCCGGCACCTCCCGGCGCAGCCCCGCCATCTTCACCACGTCGAAGGCCTGTTGTCCGGTACCGCCGACGACGAAGGCGGCCATCAGCAGCAGCACCGAGCCGGTGAGTACGGGTGCCAGTGCGGTCAGGCCGAACAGGCCGAGCAGCGCGAGCGAGACGAGGCCGCGGCGCCGGCCGCGGATCCGGCCGCCGAGGAACGCCCCGGCGACGGTGCCTGCGGCGAAGGAGCCGAGGACGAGGGCGTAGACGGTGGCGGAGTGCTGCCGCTCGATGATGAGGACCGGCAGGGCGACCATCCAGGGGCCGACGGCGAACAGCACGTGCACGACGGCCAGTACCTGCACGTAGCGCAGCCAGCGGATCCGCCAGAGCACGCCCAGCCCGCCGAGCGCGGACCGCAGCAGCGGCTCGTCCTGCTCCTCCTGCTCCTCGGGCCCGTCCTGCCGGTCCTGCCGGTCCTCCCGCGGGTCCTTCCGCTCCTCCTGCGGTTCGGCTTTCCGAGCGGCGGCGGACCGGCCGCCCGCCCAGCGGGTGGCGGCGGCGGAGAGCCCGAAGGCGAGGGCGGCGGCCAGGGCGCCGGCGGACGGGCTGAACAGGGCGATGAGGGCGGCCGCGAGGGTCGGGCCGACGATCCCGGAGAGGTTCCGCATGCCTTCGAGCAGCCCGTAGGCGGCGGTGATCCGCTCCTCCTCGGCGGCCTCGGCCGCTTCGGCCGCCTCCGCTGAGCGGGGGTTGGTCTCCGGATTCCGGGGAAGGATGCGGGGGGCGATGACGAGCAGGGCCGGCTCGCTGACCGCCTCACAGAGTCCGATCACGATGGCCACGGCCAGGACCAGCGCGTCCAGATTCCCGTCCCAGAACAATCCCAGCGCGAGCAGCGCCCCCACCCGGGTGGCATCCGCGCTCACCGCGGCGATGACCGGATCAATACGGTCCAGCAGGGCGCCGCTGAACAACACCACGCCGCCGAGCGCAAGGAATCGGGCGGCAAATGCGGCGCCGATCGTTTCCGCCGGAGTTCCCGCTTGCGCAGCGGAAACAACCACGATAATCGGGAAAAGCGCGTCGCCGAGCAGGGATACGGCCTGCCCGAAGCAAAGCGCTGCGAACCGCCTGTGGCCGAGCAGCTGAAGATAGGTTCTCACCGGGAATGCGAAGCCTTTCGGGCGCGGCGGCGGACCATCGGCCCCGGACGGCGCACCGCACCGTGCCGGGGCCGGCGGTGCGATCGGGTCAGTTCCGGAAGCGGAACGCGTGGAAGGCCACGCCCTCGTCCAAGTCCTCGGCCTCGAGCACTTCGAGGCTGTCGAGGGACTCGATGTCCTCGATGATGGTCTGTTCGTTCACGGACTCGCCCATAATTCCTCCGATAAGGAAGAGGGAATCGATAGGCGGCTGCCTATCTGATGTGAGCGGTAGCGAGTCTATTGAGCCGGTTTCGCAGTAGTAAAGGGCGCAATTGGATTTGGCCGGAACGGTGCCCAGCGGTGCAAAGTGCAACGTTCGGGCATCTGGCTGACCTGGTTCAACACCCGCTGAAATCCGGCGCCCGCATTCCCCGGACCCGCCGGTGGCCGAATCCCGCCCGAGGGGGCGCACTTCCTGCGCCGGAATCACGCCCCCTCGAAACCTGCTGGCCGCCCGCCCGACCGCCGCCTACGCTCGCCCCCCATGAGCACCACGCCCACCACGACCCTCTGGCGACCCACCGGCCCCGTCGAGCTGGACCTGGTCCGCGACCTCGACTGGCGGGCCTGGCCGCCCCGGCTGCCGGAGCAGCCGATCTTCTACCCGGTCCTCAACGAGGACTACGCGATCCGCATCGCCCGCGACTGGAACGTCCGGTACGACGGCGCGGGCTTCGTCACCCGCTTCGAGGTGGACTCGGCCTTCCTCTCCCGCTATCCGGTGCAGCAGGCCGGCGGCGAGACGATCCTGGAGCTGTGGGTGCCGGCCGAGGAGCTGGACGAGTTCAACGCGCACATCGTCGGCCGCATCGAGCTCGTCCACGAGTTCCGCTGACGGCAGCCGCCGCGCCGGGCCGCCCGGGTCACTCCGGGTGGCGGATCGCGATCCGGAGGGCCACCGCGTACTGCTCCACGACCTCGCCGGACGGGAACCGGGCGGTCAGCACGGCCCGTTCGGACGCCAGGAACTCCTCGCCCTCGGCGCCCCGGGTCAGGAACAGCGAGTGGGTGGACAGCTTGGCCAGGTGGACCTCGACGGGGACGGTGCGGGACCAGGTCAGGGTGTGGTCGGTGAAGCCCAGGCCGAGGTCGGTGGCCGGGATCGCATGGTCGGCGATGTACCAGCCCTCGCCGAAGCGGGCCTTGATGCGGGCGTCCTGGTCCGCGATCCACGGGACCGAGACGTCCGGCTCGTTCCAGAACAGCGCCAGCGCCCCACCGGGCCGCAGCACCCGGGCCGCCTCCGGGACGGACCGGGCCGGGTCGGTCCAGTGGAAGGACTGCCCGTACGTCAGGAAGTCCAGCGAACCGTCCGCCAGCGGCAGCCGGTTGCCGTCCCCGCGCACCACCGGCACGTCCGGCAGCCGGCGGCGGAACTCGGCCGCCATCCCGCCGCCCGGCTCCACCCCCACCACCCGCGCCCCGCGGTCCCGCAGCTGCGCGGTGGCGATGCCGGTGCCCGCCCCGACGTCCGCCACCCGCGCCCCGCGCAGCGGCCGCCCGGACACCGCCTCCAGCGTGTCGAAGAGCTCCGCCGGGTAGGAGGGCCGGTAGGTCCCGTACCGCTCGGCGGCCCGACTGAAGGACCGCGCCCGGTCCTCGTGGTGTGTCGTCATACGTCCCATCCTGGCCCGGCCCGCCTGCCGGGCGGGGGACGGACGGCCGAAATCAGCGCAGTACCTCCGCCCGGCACTCCGACGGCGACCCCCACGCGTCCCGCAGCGGCCGCGCCTTGCGCAGCCACAGCGACAGGTCCAGCTCCTCCGTGTAGCCCACCGCCCCGTGCAGCTGGAGTGCGGACATCGCGGCCCGGTAGGCGGCCTCACCCGCCGTCAGCTTCGCGGCCGCCACGTCCCGGGGGGTCAGGGTCAGGGCCGCCGCCCACACCAGGGGCCGGGCGAACTCCAGGCCCAGCAGGGTGTCCGCCAGCCGGTGCTTGACCGCCTGGAAGCCGCCGATGGGCGTGCCGAACTGGGTGCGCTGCTTCGCGTACTCGACGGTGCGGCCGAGCAGGGCCTCGCCCACGCCCAGGCACTGGGCCGCCGTGAGCAGCCGGGCCCAGCGCAGTGCGGTGCCGGCCGCGGAGAGCACCGCCGGCCCGGCCGCCAGGAGTTCCCCGCCGGCCGCCGGCGGGGACAGCCGGCGGGCCGGATCGGTCGAGGCCAGCACCCTGTCCGGGCCGGGCGCCAGCCGGAGTTCACCGGCCGCCGAGACCGCGAACCGGTGGGTGGCCGGCTCCGCGTCCAGCGCGTACGGACCACCGCCCGGCAGGGTCAGCGTGGCCACCGACTCCCCCGCCGCCAGCCCGGGGAGGAACCGCTCGGCCAGGGTCTCGTCGCCGAGCGAGGACAGGAGCACGGCGGCCGCCGCCGTCTCCACCACCGGCCCCGGCATCCCGGCCCGGCCCAGCTCCCCGTAGGCCAGGGCCAGTTCCACCGGCAGCGGGCCGAGACCGTCGTACGCCTCGGGCACCGGCAGGGCGAACAGCCCGGTGCCGGCCAGCTTCCGCCACACCTGAAGCCCCGGCGCCGGATCCCCGCCCGCCCAGGCGCGGACCGCCGCCGGCAGCTCGCAGGCACCGAGCAGCCGGTGCAGCGTACCGGCGTAGTCGGACTGTTCGGCGGTCGGCAGGAAGCGCATCAGCGGCGGCCCTTCGGGAGGCCGAGCAGCCGCTCGGCGATGATGTCGCGCTGGATCTCGTTGGTGCCGGCGTAGATGGGCCCCGCCAGGGAGAAGACCCACGGCTCGGCCCAGTCCCCGGCAGCCAGTTCGCCGTCCGGACCCAGCAGGTCCAGGGCCGTCTCGTGCAGGGCGATGTCGTACTCCGACCAGAACACCTTGTTCAGGCTGGACTCCGCGCCGATCACCTCGCCCGCCGCGAACCGGGACGCGTTCGCCCAGGTGAACAGCTCGTACGCGCGGGCCCCCACCACCGCGTCGGCCACCCGGTCCCGCAGCGCGGTGTCGGAGGGGTCGGCCGCGGCCCGCCACAGCGCGGTCAGCCGGTCCGCCGCCGCCAGGAACCGCCCGGGGGAGCGGAGCGTGAGCCCCCGCTCGTTGCCGGTGGTGGACATGGCGATCCGCCAGCCCTGGCCGGGCTCCCCGATCACGTCCTCGTCGGGGACGAACACCCGGTCCAGGAAGAGCTCGGCGAAGGCCGGCTTGCCGTCGAGCCGGCCGATGGGCCGCACCGTCACCCCGGGCGCGCGCAGGTCGAACATCAGGTACGTCAGCCCCTGGTGCGGCCGCGCCGCCTCCGGGTCGGTGCGGAAGATGCCGAAGGCCCGGTCGGCGAAGGCGGCCCGGGAGGACCAGGTCTTCTGGCCGGACAGCAGCCAGCCGCCGTCCGTCCGGACCGCCTTCGAGGTCAGCGAGGCCAGGTCGGAGCCGGACTCCGGCTCCGACCAGGCCTGCGCCCAGATGACCTGCCCGCTCGCCATGGACGGCAGCACCCGGGCCCGCTGCTCCTCGGTGGCGTGGTCGAAGAGGGTGGGGGCCAGCAGGTTGATGCCGTTCTGGGAGACCCGGCCGGGGGCGCCGGCCGCGTAGTACTCCTCCTCGAACACCAGCCACGCGGCGAGGTCCGCGCCCCGGCCGCCGTACTCGGCCGGCCAGGACACCGCCGACCAGCGGCCGGCGTACAGCTCCGCCTCCCACTCCCGGTGTGCCGCGAAGCCCTCCGCCGTCTCCAGGGAGGGCAGCGGGGCGGCCGGCACGTGCTCGCGCAGCCATTCCCGGGCCTCGGCGCGGAAGGCTTCCACCTCCGGTGTGTGCGTCAGGTCCACTGTCGGGCACTCCTTCCCTAACAAGTGTTTGGTAGGTTAACGTACGCCCATGAGCAGCGTCGAGGAATCCCGCACCGCGCCGGAGCCCGTCCCCGGACACGGGCTGCTGCGCGACCGGACCGCCGTCATCACCGCCGCCGCCGGCGCCGGCATCGGCGGGGCCACCGCCCGCCGCTTCCTGGAGGAGGGCGCCCGCATCCTCCTCGGCGACGCGCACACCCGCCGGCTGAAGGAGACCGAGGAGGCCCTCGCCGCAGAGTTCGGCCCCGACCGGGTCGCCTCCCTGCCCTGCGACGTCACCGACGAGGAGCAGGTGCAGGCCCTGTTCGCGCGCGCCGAACAGGCCCACGGCGGGCTGGACATCGTCGTCAACAACGCCGGACTCGGCGGCACCGCCGCCCTCGTCGACATGACCGACGAGCAGTGGTCCACGGTCCTCGACGTCACCCTGAACGGCACCTTCCGCTGCACCCGCGCCGCCCTGCGGTCACTGAAGGCGGCCCGCCGCGGCGGCGTCATCGTCAACAACGCCTCCGTCGTCGGCTGGCGCGCCCAGACCGGCCAGGCCCACTACGCGGCCGCCAAGGCCGGGGTGATGGCCCTCACCCGCTGCGCGGCCCTGGAGGCCGCCGAGTTCGGCGTCCGGGTCAACGCGGTCGCGCCCAGCCTGGCCATGCACCCGCACCTGGTGAAGGTCACCAGCGCGGAACTCCTCGAGGAACTGACGGCCCGCGAGGCCTTCGGCCGGTACGCCGAACCCTGGGAGATCGCCAACGTCATCGTCTTCCTCGCCAGCGGCTACTCCTCGTACATGACGGGCGAGACCGTCTCCGTCAGCAGCCAGCGCGCCTGAGGACTGGCCCCAGAATGGTCGGGTGCCAACGAACAAGAAGAAACCCCAGGTGACCGCCTCGCCCGAGCGGCGCCGCGAACTCCTCGACACCGCCGCCGAGGTGTTCGCCGCGCAGGGCTACAACGCCACCACCGTCCGCAAGATCGCCGACGCGGCCGGCATGCTCGCCGGCAGCCTCTACTACCACTTCGATTCCAAGGAATCGATGCTCGACGAGATCCTCTCCGCCTTCCTGAACGAGCTGTGGGAGGGCTACGACGCGGTGCTCGCCGCCGGGCTCGGCCCCAGGGAGACCATCGAGGCCCTCGTCACCGAGTCCTTCCGCGAGATCGACCGGCACCGCGCCGCCGTCGCGATCTACCAGAAGGAGTCCCGCACCCTGTCCTCGCAGCCCCGCTTCCACTACCTCTCCGACTCGCAGGTGAAGTTCGAGAAGGCGTGGCTGGGGACGCTGGAGCGCGGGGTCGCCGCCGGGGTCTTCCGGGACGACCTGGACGTCCGCCTGACCTACCGCTTCGTGCGCGACACCGTGTGGGTCGCGGCCTCCTGGTACCGGCCGGGCGGACAGCACAGCCCCGAGGAGATCGCCCGCCAGTACCTGTCGATGGTGCTGGACGGGATCGCCGTACGCACGTGACCCGAGACCCGTGACCGTGACCCGTGAAGGAGCATCAGCCATGCCCGAGGCCTACATAGTCGAAGCGGTACGCACCCCCGTCGGCCGCCGCAAGGGAGGCCTCGGGGCCGTCCACCCGGCGGACCTCGGCGCGCACGTCCTGAAGGCCCTGGTGGACCGCTCCGGGATCGACCCGGCCGCGGTCGACGACGTGGTCTTCGGCTGCCTCGACACGGTGGGCCCGCAGGCGGGCGACATCGCGCGGACGGCATGGCTGGCGGCGGGACTGCCGGAGGAGGTGCCGGGCGTCACGATCGACCGGCAGTGCGGCTCCTCCCAGCAGGCCGTCCACTTCGCCGCGCAGGGCGTGCTGTCCGGCACCCAGGACCTGGTGGTCGCGGGCGGCACCCAGAACATGACGATGATCCCGATCGCGTTCGCCTCCCGGCAGGCGGCCGAACCGCTGGGCCTCACCGAGGGCCCCTACCTGGGCTCGGCGGGCTGGCGGGCCCGCTACGGCGACGCGCCCGTCAACCAGTTCCACGGCGCGCAGCTGATCGCCGAGAAGTGGGGCATCTCCCGCACGGACATGGAGGAGTTCGCCCTCCGCTCCCACCGGCGGGCGGTCCGCGCCATCGACGAGGGCCACTTCGCGCGGGAGACGGTGGCGTACGCAGACGTGACCGTTGACGAGGGCCCGCGCCGCGACACCACCCTGGAGAAGATGGCCGCGCTGGCGCCGGTGGTCGAGGGCGGCACCATCACCGCCGCGGTCTCCTCCCAGGTCTCGGACGGCGCGGCGGCCATGCTGATCGCCGGCGAACGGGCCGTCCGGGAGCACGGCCTCACCCCGCGGGCCCGCATCCACCACCTGTCCGTGCGCGGCGAGGACCCGATCCGGATGCTGTCGGCGCCGATCCCGGCGACGGCGCACGCGCTGAAGAAGACCGGTCTGACCATCGGGGACATCGACCTGGTCGAGATCAACGAGGCGTTCGCCCCGGTGGTGCTGGCCTGGCTGAAGGAGACCGGGGCCGACCCCGCACGGGTGAACGTGAACGGCGGAGCCATCGCCCTGGGCCACCCGCTCGGCGCGACCGGCGTCAAGCTGATGACCACCCTCCTCCACGAACTGGAGCGCACCGGAGGCCGCTACGGCCTCCAGACCATGTGCGAGGGCGGCGGCCAGGCGAACGTCACGATCATCGAACGCCTCTAGGGGGTGTCGTGCCGATCGGCCCGCACCGGCGTGTGCTAACTTGGATGCATTGCAGTTGTGGTACCCATGAACGTTATGTGCGCCTGACGGAATGATCCTCAGGCGCATTATTGTTTTCCGGCATCTCCGGATGGGGCCCTGCCTATTTTCAGGAGATTGCTATGGCCAACGGCACCGTGAAGTGGTTCAACGCGGAAAAGGGCTTCGGCTTCATCGAGCAGGAGGGTGGCGGCCCGGACGTCTTCGCCCACTACTCGAACATCGCCACCCAGGGCTTCCGTGAGCTCCAGGAGGGCCAGAAGGTGACCTTCGACGTCACCCAGGGCCAGAAGGGCCCGCAGGCCGAGAACATCCTGCCTGCCTGACACTCGTCACACGCCGGGGTCCGCATCGCCAGGTGCGGGCCCCGGCTTGTGTGCTGTCTCGACCGATTGTGTACACCTGCCGGTTTCAGAAGGGCTACCCCGCATGACCAGCTCCAGCTCCAGCTCCGCACGTTCCGGCCGACGCCCCGCCCGGGGCCGCGGCGCTGACCAGGGACGTCCGAAGGCCGGCGCGGGCCGGTCGAAGGGCACCTCCACGTCGCAGCCCGCCCGGCCGCAGGAGTTCACGATGCCCGAGACGCTGACCCCCGGGCTGCCGCCCGTGGCGGCGTTCGAGGACCTCGACATGCCCGAGGCGCTGCTGAAGACCCTCGCCGAGCAGGGGGTCACCGCGCCCTTCCCGATCCAGGCAGCCACCCTCCCGAACTCGCTGGCCGGGCGTGACCTGCTCGGCCGCGGCCGCACCGGCTCCGGCAAGACCCTCGCCTTCGGGCTGGCGCTGCTGGCCCGGACCGCCGGCCGCCGTGCCGAGCCCAAGGCGCCGCTCGCGCTGGTCCTCGTACCGACCCGCGAGCTCGCCCAGCAGGTCACGGACGCGCTGACCCCCTACGCGCAGGGCCTGCGGCTGCGGATCACCACCGTGGTCGGCGGGATGTCGCTGAACCGGCAGGCGACCGCGCTCAAGCGCGGCGCCGAAGTGCTGGTCGCCACACCGGGCCGGCTGGCGGACCTGATCGACCGGGGCGACGTGACCCTGGAGCGGGTCTCGGTCACCGTGCTGGACGAGGCCGACCAGATGACCGACATGGGCTTCCTCCCGCAGGTCACCAAGCTGCTGAAGCAGGTGGAGGCGGGCGGCCAGCGGCTGCTGTTCTCCGCGACCCTGGACAAGAACATCGACAAGCTCGTCAAGATGTTCCTGACCGACCCGGTCACCCACTCGGTCGACCCGTCGGCGGGCGCGGTGACGACCATGGAGCACCACGTCCTGTACGTGCTGGACGAGACCGACAAGAAGGCCGTGGCGACGAAGATAGCCGCCCGCGACGGCCGGGTGATCCTCTTCCTGGACACCAAGCGTGCGGTGGACCGGATGGTGAAGAAGCTCCTGGCGAGCGGTGTACGGGCCTCCGGCCTGCACGGCGGCCGCTCCCAGCCGCAGCGCAACCGCACCCTGGACTGGTTCAAGACGGGCGAGGTCACCGCGCTGGTCGCCACCAACGTGGCGGCCCGCGGCATCCACATCGACGACCTCGACCTGGTCGTGAACGTGGACCCGCCCACCGACCACAAGGACTACCTGCACCGCGGCGGGCGCACCGCGCGGGCCGGCGAGTCGGGCAGCGTGGTCACCCTGGTCCTGCCGGAGCAGAAGCGCGAGATGACCCGCCTGATGTCGGACGCCGGGATCCGGCCGCGCACCGCCCAGATCAAGTCCTCCGACGAGGAGCTGACCCGGCTGACCGGCGCCCGCGAGCCGTCCGGCGTACCGGTGGTCCTGGACGTGCCGCAGCCGACCCCGCCGAAGGCCTCGAAGCCGGGCGGCGGCAGGCCCTCGCGCCGCCGCGGCGCGGGCCCTTCTGCCGGCGGCTCCGGCTCCGGCCAGCCGCGCCGCTCCGGCGGCGAGCAGGGTTCCGGCCAGGGCGGACGCTCCGGCTCCGGCCAGGCCCGCCGCTCCGGCGGCGAGCAGGCCGCGGGCGCAGGCTCCCGGACGCGGTCCGGCGGCCAGGGCTCGGGTCAGGGCGGACGCTCCGGCTCCGGCCAGGCCGGCAGGAGCGCCAACGGCACGGGCTCCGGCTCCGCCGGCCGCCGTACCGGTGCCGCGGGCTCCGGCGGTGCCGCCGCGGCCTCGGCACGCAGCCGCATCGGCTCCGGCCGCCGCACCGGCGCCTGACCGGCACCCCACGCCGCTCCACGACGGCCGCCGCCCCGCACCGGGGCGGCGGCCGTCCGCGTACCTGCGCGCACTCCGCGGACCGGAAATATGATGGCCTCGGGTCTTGCCCACGGCGGAAGCAGAGATCACGTGGATACAGCCCGGAGCGGTCCGTGACCCGGCGCCGCGCCCCGGGGGCGGCCAGCGCCGAGCTCCTCAGCACGCTCGGACGGCTCGCTGCCCAGGCGCGGGAAGGCGCGGAGCTGCAGCACGCCCGGCTCGAGCTGGCCGAGGCACTTCAGCGCGAGATGCTGCCCGCCGCGCTGCCCGTCGTGCCCGGCCTGCGGGCCGCGGCCCGGTACGCCCCCGCCCGCGACGGCCTGGACATCGGCGGCGACTGGTACGACGGCTTCCGGCTGCCCGAGGGCGCCCTCGCCTTCTCCATCGGCGACGTCCAGGGCCACGACGTCGAGGCGGCCGCCTTCATGGGACAGGTCCGGATCGGCCTGCGCGCGGTGGCCGCCATCGTCGGGGACCCCGGCGAGGTGCTGAGCCGGGCCAACGACGTCCTGCTCGCCATGGACTCCCGGCTCTTCGCGACCTGCTCCCTGCTCCGCTTCGACCCGGAGACCTGGGAGATCGAGAGCGCGCGGGCCGGCCACGTACCCGCCGTCTGGGCCACGGTCGACGGCCGCTACGGCGTCTCCCGGGACGAGGGCGGCCTGCCCCTGGGCATGCTGCCCGGCTCGGGATACGCGGTCACCCGGCACCGGCTGGAGCAGGCGGGGGCCATCGTCCTGCTCACCGACGGCGTGGTGGAAGGGCCGTCGTTCCCGATCGACGAGGGACTGGCGCGGGTGGTCCGGGTCGTCAGGGAGGCGGCGGCCGCCGATCCCGACGAGATCGCCGCCGAGGTGATGAAGGTGGCCGACTCCACCGGCCACGCGGACGACGCCGCGGTACTGGTCCTCCGCCACGACGCGGCGGGAGCCGCCCCCGGGTAGCGCGTGTCGTGCTCCTCCGGGGCGCGGCCGCTGTTGTCTGATGCTGGGGTGCCCACCGCGGAATGGCGACGCCTCCCCCGAACTCTTCTCGGGATCCTCGCCGTCGCCGTCGCCTACTACGCGGCCGGGCGGATCGGCCTGCTCCAGCGCGTGGTCGTGGACGGCGCCATGGTCACGCCGCTGTGGCCGCCCACCGGCATCGCCCTGGCCTGCCTGCTCTGGATGGGGCTCGGGATCTGGCCGGGGATCGCGCTGGGCACCTACCTCTCCATCGAGCGGATCAGCGAGTTCGACCCCGTCGACCTGGGGATCGTCGCGGGGAACACCCTCGCTCCGGTGTGCGCCCTGCTGCTGCTGCGCCGGGCGGGTTTCCGGGTCGAACTGGACCGGCTGCGGGACGGGGCCGCGCTGGTCTTCCTGGGCGGCCTGCTGCCGATGCTGATCAGTGCGACCGTCGGCACCGTCACCCTCATGCTCACCGGCGACATGACCCTCGCCGACGCCTGGCCGGTCTGGGCGGCCTGGTGGGCCGGGGACGCGATGGGGGTCCTGGTGCTGACTCCGCTGCTACTGGTGCTGCCCAGGGCCCGGATGCCCGAGGACCCCCTGCGGGTGGCCGAGGCGATGGCCATGGGTCTCATCGCCGTCGTTGTGACCCTGGTGGCCACCCGGAGCTCCCTGTCCCTCCTGTTCTTCGTCTTCCCCATGCTGATCTGGGCGGCGGTGCGCTTCCAACTGGCCGGGAGCGCGCCCTGCACCCTGCTCGTCTCCGTCCTGGCGATCTCCGCGGCGATCGACCGGGTCGGACCGTTCGCCGACCGCAGCCTCCTGGAGATCATGGTCAACCTCCAGGCCCTCAACGGGGCCGCCGCCCTGACCGGGCTGTTGCTCGCCGCGCTCGTCACCGAGCAGAACAACATCCGGATGAGGATCGAGCAGGCCGTCGAGGACCTCGCCGAGGTGGTGCAGCACCTCAGCCCCGGGGGCCGGCCGGCCGACGGCGGCCGGCCCCCGCCGGACCTGCCCTAGCGCACCAGCTTGTCCTGGAGCTTCACCAGATCGCGCAGGTCAAGGCCGAGGCCCTGCGTCAGGTAGCCGTAGAAGCTGCCGTAGTCGGCCGCCAGCTGTGCCGTCGCCGCGTTCAGGTAGTCCTGCCGGACCTCCTGGAGCGGGATCAGCAGATCCGGGTTCTGCATCCGCCCGGACTGCTTCAGCCCCTCCCGCACCTTCGCGTCGTACGCGGCCCGGTACGTGTTCGAGGCCAGGTAGTCCCGCTCGGCCGAGCTCTCCGGGACGGCGAGCGCCCGCAGCAGGACGTAGCTCAACCAGCCCGTCCGGTCCTTCCCGGACGTGCAGTGGTACAGGATCGGGCCCGACCCGGCGGCCGCCAGCTCCCGCAGGGTCGCCGCGAACTGCGCCCGGTTCTCGGGGCTGGTCACGAAGGTGCGGTAGATGTCGCGCATGTAGGCCTCGGCGCGGCCGCCGCCGAGCATCTGTTCCTGCTTGACCGGGTCCCCGCTGGAGATCGCGCCGACCAGGGTCCCGTACAGGCCGAGGTCGCTGACCGGCCGCGGGGTGGCGGAGAGGCCGGGCGGCAGCCGGTCGGCGCCGTCGTACTGGAGCTCCATGGGGATCCGGAAGTCCACGACCTTGGTGAGGCCCAGACCGGCGACGGTGGTGATGTCCGCGGCGGTCAGCTTGCTCAGCGCATCGGACCGGTAGACCAGCCCGTGGCGGACCTGGCCGCCGGTGTACGTGCGGTAGCCGCCGAGGTCGCGGACGTTGACGGCGCCCTGCAGGGGTATCTGGCGGATCGTCTCCGCCCACCGCAGCGCGGGAGCGGCAGCAGGGACGGGGGCCGCCTGATCGGCGTACGCGGAGGCGGGCAGGGTCCCGATGGCGAGCGCGGACAGCATCACCGCGGTCGCCAGGCGGATTCGGGCACGGCTCATCTTTGACGACTCCTTGCGGAGAAGGGGGATCACCCTGGTGGAGGCAGGGTGCGGAGCGGGTGCGGAGGGTGCGGAGGGTGCGGAGGGTGCGAAGGGTGCGGGGGGTGCGGCGACTGCAGGGTGTTCAGCGACTGCAGTGCCGCGTGTGCCTCGGCCATCACGCGGTCGACGAGCTCCGCACAGGACGGCAGATCCTCGATGACGCCCGCGACCTGGCCGGATGCCATGACACCGAGGTCCGTACGGCCCTCGACCATGGACGCCTTCAGGAGCATGGGGGTGTTCGCGGCGAGCAGGACCTGGCTCCAGGACAGGTCCTTGCCGTGTTTCATCGCCAGCCCGTCCCGGACCATCTGCGCCCAGGACAGGCCGGAGATCTTCCGGAACCCGGCCGCGTGCCGGACCGCCCGGGCCAGCGCCCCGGCGCGGCCCGCCCGCTCCAGGGAGTCGACCAGCTCGGTGCGGAGCATCCGGTGAGGCAGCCCGTCCACGGCCGTGGTGACGGTGACGTCCTTGACCGCGGCCGCCAGGTACCGGGCCTTGACCCGGTCCGGGACGGTGGAGTCGGAGGTCAGCAGGAACCGGGTGCCCATGGCGATGCCGGCCGCGCCGTAGGCGAGCGCGGCGACCAGGCCGCGCCCGTCGTGGAAGCCGCCCGCCGCGATCACCGGGATGTCGACGGCGTCGACGACCTGGGGGAGGAGGACGGTGGTGGCCACGTCCCCGGTGTGGCCGCCGCCCTCCCCGCCCTGCACGATCACCGCGTCGGCGCCCCAGGCGGCGACCTTCTCGGCGTGCCGGCGGGCCCCGATCGACGGGACGACCACCACACCGGCCTCCTTGAGCTCCGCGATCAGCTCCTCGGAGGGGGCGAGCGCGAAGGAGGCGACCCGCACCCCCTCGTCGATGATGATCCGGACCCGGTCGCCCGCATCCCCGGCGTCCGCCCGCAGGTTGACCCCGAAGGGCTCCGTCGTACGGGACCTGACCTCGCGGACCGCCGCACGCAGCTGGTCCACGGTCATGGTCGCGGAGGCCAGGATGCCGAGGGCCCCGGCGTTCGCGGCGGCCGAGACGAGGCGGGGGCCGGCCACCCAGCCCATGCCGGTCTGGACGATGGGGTGGCGGACGCCGGTCAGCCGGGTGAGCGCGGTCTCCATCAGGCGGCCGCCGTCCGGACTTCCCGCTCGCGCAGGCCCCGGGGGTCGATCACCTCGCGGATCAGCCGGAGTTCCGCCGCGCTGGGCTCCCGGGTGTACGGGACCTCGTCGGGGACGGCCAGCTCGAAGCCGGTGGCCTCCCGGACCTGCGCGACGGTGACGCCCGGGTGCACGGAGGCGAGCCGCATGCTCCGGTCGGGCGTGTCGAAGTCGAAGACACCCAGGTCGGACACCACGCGGGGGAGCCGGTGGTAGCGGGTGGCGGAGGGGCCGGCCGCGGCCGCCCGGTCGTACCCGACCCCGCTGACCATGTCGACCCGTTCGACGAAGACCCGGGTGGAGTGCTTGGGAACCCAGTAACTGACCGGGTTGTTGAGGGTGTTGACGGGGGCGCCGCGCACGCCGAGGAGCTGGCGGGCCGGACGCTCCCAGTCGCCGATGCAGGAGATGTTCTGGTTGCCGTACCGGTCGATCTGGCTGGCGCCCATCATCACGTGCCGGCGGCCGCCGGTGACCATGGTCAGGTGGCGGCGGTAGGGCAGCCAGCCCTCGACCGTGCCGTCCAGGCCGACCAGCATGGCCTCGCCGTCCGTCAGCAGCAGGTCGGGGGCGAAGGTGCGTTTGGCGAGCCGGGCCCCGAAGGAGGGGATCAGGCCCATCGGGCTGGCGAGCACCTCGCCGTTGTCGCGCCAGGCCTCGGCGCAGGCGATCAAGCAGATCTCCGGGCGGGTGGGCGGGAGAAGGGGGGTTCGACCGGTCACTGCTGCTCCTCGTGCCAGGTGCGGACGGCCCTCTGGTAGTCGTGCTCGCTCGCACCGGAGAGGAAGCGGGCGGCGAACTCGGCCCAGGGAGTGGTCGCGTACAGCTTCTGGAAGGCCTCGTCCCGGCCGTAGTCGGGGACGCAGGAGGTGAAGTGCGCGCCGTTCGGGGTCTCGCACACGCCGGTGACGGAGTGCCGGCTGACGAGGAGGGACTGCGGGGGGCCGGCCTTGGCGAGTTCGGCGGACTCGACGAGCTGCTCGCAGGAGACGTACGCGGAGTCGGCGGCCTCGCAGAACAGGTCGTCGAAGTAGGGGTCGGGTCCCAGGTACTGGCCGTTGCCGAGGCGGTCGGCCCGGTTGAGGTGGACCAGGGCCGCGTCCATGCGCAGGGCGGGGACGGCCACGAGCTCCTCGCCGTCGGCGTAGGGGGAGCGTACGGTGCGCAGTTCCGGGTTGACGCGCAGCACGTCGGAGCCGAGGCCGGCCCGGACGGGCAGGAAGGGCAGCCGGTTGGCGGCGGCGTGCAGGCCCCACATGAACATGGCCTCGTCGAGCTCGGTGAGGGCGAGGGCGCCGCTCTCGCGGGCCGCCCGGAAGTTCGGCTCCAGGGGGATGGAGTCGAGGGTGGCGAAGGGCGCGACCAGTCTGCGGATGCGGCCGGCGGCGGCCAGCAGGCCGACGTCGGGGCCGCCGTACGAGACCACGGTGAGATCGGTGATCTCGGAGCGGAGCAGTGCCCGCACCAGGGCCATGGGCTTGCGGCGCGAACCCCAGCCGCCGATTCCGAGGGTCATCCCGCTGTGCAGCCGCCCGACCACCTCGTCGGGGGTCATCACCTTGTCGGTCATCACTTCTCCTCGCTGCCGAAGGTGCCGCGGACCCGGTCGGCGACCCCGCTGAGGTTGGCCTCGAAGGTGAAGCCCTGCTCGAAGCGGTAGCTGCGGCGCACGTCCACGGGGTCGATGCCGTTGATGGCGGCCTTGGCCAGGCGGATCAGGTAGCCGTCCTTCCGGGCGATCTCCGCCGCCAGTTCGAGTGCGCCCGCGCGGAGTTCCTCCCGCGGGACGACCCGCCACACCGAGCCGTGGGCGTGCAGTTCGGCGGCGGTCGCGGTGCGGGAGGTGTAGTAGAGGGCGCGCATCAGGTGCTGGGGGACCAGGCGGGCCAGGTGGGTGGCGGCTCCGAGGGCGCCCCGGTCCAGCTCCGGCAGGCCGAAGGTGGCGTCCTCGCTCGCCACGATGGCGTCGGCGTTGCCGGCCAGGCCGATGCCGCCGCCCAGGCAGAAGCCGTGCACGGCCGCCACCACCGGCACCTCGCATTCGTACACGGCGGCGAAGGCCTCGTAGCAGCCCCGGTTGGCGCCGATCAGGGCGGTGTGGCCGGTGTCGCGCTGCATCTCCTTGATGTCGACGCCGGCGTTGAAGCCGCGCCCCTCGGCGGCCAGTACGACGCACCGGGTCCCGGGGTCGCGGCCGGCCGCGCGCAGGGCGTCGGCGAGCTCGTACCAGCCGTCCACGGGCAGTGCGTTGACGGGCGGGAAGTCGACGGTGACCAGGGCGATGCCCTTGCCCGGGCTCGAGGTGGAGACACCCATCAGCAGATCAGCTACCTTTCCACCAAACATTTGTTAGGTGAGGAAGGTAGCAGCCCATGGAGCTCGACGGGAGGGTCGTCGTCGTCACCGGCGGCACGCGGGGCGTCGGCGCCGGCATCGCGCGGTCGTTCCTCGCGGCCGGCGCGGAGGTGGTCGTCTGCGCCCGCAGACCCCCGGAGGAACCCCTGTCCGCGGACGGCCGCAAGGCCGCCTACCGGCCACTCGACCTGCGGAACCCGGCCGCCGTACAGGAGTTCTTCGACACGGTCGCCGCCGCCTACGGACGCCTCGACTGCCTGGTCAACAACGCGGGCGGGACCCCGTACCGGCTGCTCGGGGAGGGCGGCCCGGAACGCCACGCACGGGTGGTCGAACTCAACCTGATCGCGCCCCTGACCGCCTCGCTGGCGGCCCACCCGCACCTGTGGGCGGCCCGCGGTTCGGTGTTGATGACCGGCAGCGTCAGCGGAACCCGGCCCTCACCCGGCACGGCGGCCTACGGGGCGGCCAAGGCCGGACTGGAGAACCTGGCCCGCTCCATGGCCGTGGAATGGGCGCCCGAAGTCCGGGTGAACACCCTGGTCCTGGGCATGGTGCGGACCGAGCTGTCCCACCTGCACTACGGGGACGAGGCCGGCATCGCGGCGGTCGGGGCGACGGTCCCGCTGGGCCGGCTGGCCGAACCGGCCGACGTGGGCGCCGCGGCCGTGTTCCTCGCCTCCGACCGGGCCGGATACGTGAGCGGGGCGAGCCTGCTGGTGCACGGCGGCGGGGAGCGCCCCGCGTTTCTGGATGCGGCAACCGTCAACAAGGAGGACTGAGATGGCTCGGACGCCGGGATTGTGTGAAGGGCGGGTCGTGGTCGTGACGGGCGCGGGTCGGGGGCTGGGCCGGGCCCACGCGCTGGCCTTCGCGGCCGAGGGCGCCCGGGTCGTGGTCAACGACCTGGGGGTCGGCCTGGACGGGGCGGGCCCCTCCGGGAGCCCGGCCGGCGAGGTGGTGGCGGAGATCCTCGCGGCGGGCGGCTCGGCCGTGGCACACGGCGGGGACATCGCCACCGCAGAGGGTGCGGCCTCGCTGATCGCCTGCGCGGTCGACACGTACGGCCGGCTGGACACCCTGGTCAACAACGCGGGGTTCCTGCGCGACCGGATGCTGGTCAACCTCGACGAGGACGACTGGGACGCGGTGATGCGGGTCCACCTCAAGGGCCACTTCCTGCCGCTCAAGCACGCCGCGGCCTGGTGGCGTGCCGAGTCCAAGGCGGGCCGCGAGGCGGCGGCCCGGGTGGTGAACACCTCCTCGGGGGCGGGGCTGCTGGGCTCGGTCGGGCAGGGCAACTACAGCGCGGCCAAGGCCGGGATCGTCGGCCTGACCCTGGTGGCGGCGGCGGAGATGGGCCGGTACGGGGTCCAGGTGAACGCGATCGCCCCCGCCGCCCGCACCCGCATGACGGAGCGGACCTTCGCGGAGACGATGGCCGCACCGGAGGCCGGTGCCTTCGACGCGATGGCGCCGGAGAACGTCTCCCCGCTGGTGGTGTGGCTGGGCGCGGCCGCGTCCGCCGGGGTGACCGGCCGGGTCTTCGAGACGGAGGGCGGCCGCATCACGGTCATGGAGGGCTGGCGCCCGGGCCCGACGGCCGACCGCGGCGCTCGCTGGACCCCGGCGGAAGCGGGCGAGACGGCGGCCAAGCTGCTCGCCGCCTCAGAACCTCCGCTTCCGGTCTACGGCAGCCGCTGACACGGCGGCCGGGCGGGAGGGTGGGTCCTGGGGGACGACCTGAGGCCCGGCCCCCTGGCGAGGGGTCGGGCCCGGAGCCGTGACTCGTGCGATGGGGGATTCCTACCCACTCCGCCTCTTGGCTGAACCGCGTCCGGCCCCTCGTGTTGTGCGCGGCCGGGCGGCCGTCAGGTCTCGCAGTCCAGGACGGTGCCGCAGAGCGTGCAGCGGGCCTGCAGCCGCCCGCGGACCGGGACCTGGATCCGCTGCTCGCACACCGGGCAGGGGAAGCTGACCCGCAGCCCGGCCCCGCCGCTCTCGAAGCGGTACGGTTCCCCGCCCGGCGCCGCCCCGGCCCGCCGGGCCTTCGCGTAGCGCCGGCGCGCGGCCGGACCTGCCGCGGCCAGCGGGGGCCGCTGCAGGTCCTGCCGGGCGGCCGCGGCCCCGCGCGCGTACGCCTCGTACGCCTGCGGGCTGGTGAACCGGACGGAGGGGTCCTCGCCGGGCCCGAACAGCGCCGCCCGCTTGGCGAGGACGTACCCGAACTCCTCGGGGGTGAGGTAGCCGAGCTTCTGGTGGCCGAGGGAGTCCTCCCGGTAGGCGTCGAGCAGCAGCCAGCCCACGCCCAGGTAGGCGGCCGCGGTGTCGGTGAGGATCTCGTCGGCCGGGGTGCCGTCGGGTTCGGTGCCGGGCAGCCGCAGGTCCAGCCGGTGCAGCAGCACATGGGTGACCTCGTGGGCGAGGGCGGCGGCGAGATCCCGGCGGTGGGTCCGGAAGCGGTCGTGGACCTCGATGAAGTACTCGGGGCCGGCGGCGAGTTCGACGGCCGCGGCCTCCGTCATCGGCCGGAAGGAGACGACCATCCGGGCATCGGGCAGCCGCAGCTGCCGGACGATCGCGGAGGCCACCCGCTGGGCGCCCAGGTACAGGTCGTCGGCGTCGGTGAAGGCCGCGTCGGCGGGGACGAGGCCGGCCGCGTAGGTCCGGATCCCGTCACGGGAGAGCCGCCGGTGCAGTGCCGTGATGCCCGTCCGTACGGTCGCCAGGTGTGGAAACCCGTGCTCCACCGGGCTCGTCCGCCTGCGGTTCTGCGTCATGCCGCCCCCCGGACGGGAAACCTTGCCGGAGATTGGCCAAAAACGCCTTCTTGTTGAGCCCTCACCGACTGATGTGACATGGACTCGTCATTCACCCGATGACGCGCACAGCCCAACCCCCCACGAAAGGCAGCGTGTTCACCGTGTCCTTCACCCGGTTCCTCAAGCGCTCCCTCGCCGCCGGCGCCATAGCCCTCGCCGCCGTCAGCCTCCAGCCCGGCACCGCCAGCGCAGGCACCGCCCCCGTCGTCGGCGGCACCCGCGCCGCCCAAGGCGAATTCCCCTTCATGGTCCGCCTCTCCATGGGCTGCGGCGGCGCCCTCTACACCCAGCAGATCGTCCTCACCGCAGCCCACTGCGTCGGCGCCAGCGGCAACAACACCTCCATCACCGCCACCGCCGGCGTCGTCGACCTCAACAGCGCGAGCGCCATCAAGGTCAAGTCCACCAAGGTGCTCCGCGCCCCCGGCTACAACGGCTCCGGCAAGGACTGGGCCCTCATCAAACTCGCCCAACCGATCAACCTCCCCACCCTCAAGATCGCCGAGACCACCCAGTACAACAACGGCAACTTCACCGTCGCCGGCTGGGGAGCCACCCGCGAAGGCGGCGGCCAGCAGCGCTACCTGATGAAGGCCACCGTCCCCTTCGTCTCCGACGCCGACTGCCAGGCCGCCTACAGCGGCGACATCATCCCCGGCGAGGAGATATGCGCCGGCCTCCTCGACCAGGGCGGCGTCGACACCTGCCAGGGCGACTCCGGCGGCCCCATGTTCCGCCGCGACGCCGCCGGCGCCTGGGTCCAGGTCGGCATCACCAGCTGGGGCATCGGCTGCGCCCGCCCCGACTACCCCGGCGTCTACACCGAGGTGTCCACCTTCGCCACCGCCATCAAGAACGCCGCGGCCACCCTGTAACCACGGCCCGCACCGCACGCCCGCCTCGTCCTTCCGGCCGGACCCGAACCGGCCGGAAGCACGACGCGACCCGCACCACCCGCACGTACCGTCGCAAGAGGTGCCGCGAGGCCCCGGCCGCGCACCCCGCCCGGCCGGCCCCGCCCCGCACACCCCTCCCGACGGCCCGCCGTGCGGTTGCGGGCCGCCGCCCCGCCCGGTCCCATGGGAAGGACCCATCGGCAGCGGGCAACAGCGGGGCAGGCAGCGCATGGCGATCAGCGTGGTCATCGCGGACGACCAGGAAATGGTCAGAACCGGATTCCGGATGATCCTGGAGAGCCAGCCCGACATCACGGTCCTGGCCGACGTCGTCGACGGCGAGGCCGCCCTCGCAGCCGTCGAGGAACACCACCCGGACGTCCTCCTCCTCGACATCCGCATGCCCAGACTCGACGGCCTCGAAGTCACCCGCCGCCTCGCCGGCCGCACCTCACCCCGCATCGTCATCGTCACCACCTTCGACCTCGACGAATACGTCCACGCAGCCCTCCACGGCGGAGCCTCCGGCTTCCTCTTGAAGGACGCGAGCCCCGCCATGCTGGTTGAAGCCGTCCGCGCGGCCGCCGTCGGCGACGCCCTGGTGTCACCGGCCATCACCGTCCGCCTGCTCCGCGAAATGGCGCTGCGCACCCCGGCGGCCGCCGCCGCCCGCCGCCCCGCGGAGCCGCTCACCGAACGCGAACGGGACGTCGTACGCCGCCTCGCCCGCGGCCTCACCAACGCCGAGATCGCCGCCGAACTGTACGTCTCGCTCTCCACGGTCAAGACCCACCTGGCCAACGTGCAGGCCAAACTCGACGCCAGCAACCGCGTCGAGATCGCCGCCTGGGCCTGGGAAACCGGCCTGGCCCCGACCACCTCATGACCGGCCACTCCGGCGGACGCGGGCCCGCGCGGCCGCCCGGCCCGCAGACCCGTCAGGGGGCCACGGCCGGGAGGACCCTGTGAACCCGCCCGCCCGGCACGGCCCGTCCGCAGACCGGCCAGGGACCCCCGCGGCGCAGGTCCCGGAGGGTCCGGTCGGTGAGTGCGCCCGCCCGGCACGGCCGGTCCGCCTGGCCCGCAGGCCCGCGCCGCCCGCTTCACCCGCCTGGCCGCCGACCCGGACCCCGCCCGCGCCGACGAGGTCTTCGCCCGGATCGAAACCGCCGGCGACGAGGCCCTCGGCTCCATGCGCCGCCTGGTCAAGGTCCTCCGCGAAGAGGACGGCCCACCCGGCACCACCCCGGTCGCCGGCATCCAGGAGATCCGCGAGCTCACCGAACGGTTCTCCGCCACCGGCCCGCCCGTCGTCCTCTACGTCGAGGACGGACTCCAGGACCGGCTCCCCGGCGACATCGCCGCCACCGCCCACCGCATCGTCCTCGAAGCCCTCACCGACATCGGCAAACACGCCGCCACCGCCACCACCGTCCGGATCGGCCTCCGCACCACCCCCGCAGGCCTCGAACTCCGCATCGCCGACGACGGCGGCCGCCCGGCCCGCCTCTCCGACCAGGCCCGCGGCGGCGGCTACGGCCTCGCCGGCATGGCCGAACGCGCCGAAGCCATGGGCGGCACCCTCAAAGCCGGCCCCGCCCCCGAAGGCGGCTGGCGGGTCACCGCGATCCTCCCGCTCCAATGACGGCCGGAGAACACCGGAGCCCCCGTCTCACTGGCCGACTGCTCGAGAAACCCGCCGCCTCCGCCACGTAAGCTCGGGAACCATGAACAGCAGCGACATCGACGAGAACGTCCCCCACGCGAAGGCCGGCTCGGCCGCCTCCGCCGACGACGTGATTGCCGAAGCCCTCACCGCCGAGGACCTGACCGCCCCCGAGGTCATCGCCGAACTGGCCCGCCTCCGGGACAGCATCGACAACATCGACGCGGCCGTGGTCTACATGCTCGCCGAACGCTTCAAGTGCACCCAGCAGGTCGGCCACCTCAAGGCCCGGCACCAGCTGCCCCCCGCCGACCCCGGCCGCGAGGCCCGCCAGATCGCCCGCCTGCGCCAGCTCGCCGAGAACGCCAAACTCGACCCCGCCTTCGCCGAGAAGCTCCTCAACTTCATCATCGCCGAGGTCATCCGCCACCACGAGACGATCGCCGCCCGCGAAGAAGGCGACGCATAAGGCCACCGGGGGCCCCTGTGGCCCGCGCGCTCCGTGGGGCAGCATGGGCCCATGCCCGTACTGACGCGCAACGAAGCGCAGACCCGCGCCCAGCTCCTCGACGTCCACCGCTACACGGTCACCCTCGACCTGACCGGCGGCGATGACACGTTCGACTCCACCACCGTCATCCGCTTCACCACGCGCACCGCGGGCGACACCTTCGTCGAACTCAAGCCCGAAGAGCTGCGCTCCGCCACCCTCGACGGCGACCCCGTCGACCCGGCGGCCCTCACCGACAACCGGCTCCCCCTCACCGGCCTCACCGAAGGCCCCCACGAGCTGCGCGTCGACACCCGCATGCGCTACTCGCGCACCGGCGAAGGCATGCACCGCTTCACCGACCCCGCGGACGGCCGGACGTACGTCTACACCCAGATGTTCATGGACGACGTCCAGCGCGTCTTCGCCGCCTTCGACCAGCCCGACCTCAAGGCCGTCTTCGAGTTCACCGTCACCGCCCCCGCCGACTGGACCGTCCTCGCCAACGGCATCACCGAACGCACCGGCACCCGCCCCGGCGACGACGCCGGCATCTGGCAGGCCGCCGCCACCCCCGTCATCTCCACCTACCTCGCCGCCGTCGCCGCCGGCCCCTGGCACTCGGTCACCACCGAACACGCCGGCCTCCCCTTCGGCATCCACTGCCGCCAGTCCCTCGCCCCCCACCTGGACGCCGACGCCGACGAGATCCTCTCCGTCACCAAGGCCTGCTTCGACCGCTACCGGGAAAAATTCACCGAGCCCTACCCCTTCGACTCCTACGACCAGGCCTTCGTCCCCGAGTTCAACAGCGGCGCCATGGAGAACCCAGGCCTCGTCACCTTCCGCGACGAGTTCATCTACCGCTCCGCCGTCACCGACACCGAACGCCAGACCCGCGCCATGGTCATCTCCCACGAAATGGCCCACATGTGGTTCGGCGACCTCGTCACCCTCCGCTGGTGGGACGACATCTGGCTGAACGAGTCCTTCGCCGAATACATGGGCTACCAGACCGCCGCCGAAGCCACCCGCTTCACCGATACCTGGACCGAATTCGGCATCACCCGCAAGGCCTGGGGCTACGACGCCGACCAGCGACCCTCCACCCACCCCGTCGCCCCCGACCCCGACGGCGTCCCCGACACCGCCTCCGCCCTCCTCAACTTCGACGGCATCTCCTACGCCAAGGGCGCCTCCGCCCTCCGCCAACTCGTCGCCTGGCTCGGCGAAAAGGACTTCCTGGCCGGCATCAACACCCACTTCGCCCGCCACAGGTTCGCCAACGCCTCCCTCGCCGACTTCGTCGACTCCCTCGCCGCCCACACCGACCGCGACGTCCACGCCTGGGCCGACACCTGGCTCCGCACCACCGGCATCGACACCCTCAGCCCCCGCATCGAGGACAGCACCGGCGGCTGGACCCTCACCGTCGACCGCACCGGCAGCCGCCCCCACCACATCGCCGCCGGCCTGTACGACCGCACCCCCGACGGCGCCCTCGAACTCCGCGAACACCTCGACCTCGACGTCCCCTCCGACGAGATCGTGTCCGTCGCCGGGCCCCGCCCCGCACTGCTCCTCCTCAACGACGGCGACCTCGGCTACGCCAAGATCCGCCTCGACGAGACCTCCCTGGAGACGGCGCTGCGCTCCGTCTCCGCCCTCCCCGAGGCCCTCACCCGCGCCGTCGTCTGGAACACCCTGCGCGACATGGTCCGCGACGGGGAACTCGAGCCGGTCGCCTACCTGGAGACGGCACACGCGCACCTCCCCGAGGAGACCGACCTCGCCATCGTCCAGGGCGTCCTCGGCTTCGCCCGCACCCAGATCGCCGACCGCTACCTGCCGGCCGAGGACCGCCCCGCCGCCCTCGCCCTCATCACCTCCATCGCCAAGGCCCTCATCCGGAACACCGAGGACCTCACCGCCGAGGACTGGAACGGCGCACACGGCGGAACCACGGCCGGACTGCGCCTCTCGGCCGTACGCACCTTCATCGACAGCGCCACCCAGCCCGACGCCATCGCGGCCTGGCTGGCCGACGGCACCGTCACCGGCGGCCCCGAACTCGACCCCGAGCTGCGCTGGCGCATCCTGGCCCGCCTCGCCGTCCTCGGTGCCATCGGCGAACCCGAGATCGCCGAAGCCCTCGCCGCCGACCCCAGCGCCACCGGCCGGGAAGGCGCCGCCCGCTGCCGGGCCGCCCTCCCCGACGCGGACGCCAAAGCCGCCGCCTGGCAGAGCCTGTTCAGCGACGACACCCTCTCCAACTACCTGTTCAGCGCCACCGCCCAGGGCTTCTGGCAACCCGAACAGGCCGAGCTGACCGCCTCCTACGTCCCCCGCTTCTACGCCGACGCGGTCGCCCTCGCTGCCCGCCGCGGGCCCGCCATCGCGGAGGCGGCGGGGCGGCATGCGTTCCCGGCGTACGCGATCGACGAGGCCAACCTCAAGGCGGGCCGCACCTGCCTGGAGCAGGAGCAGATCCTCCCCCTCCTCCGCCGCAAACTCGTCGACCAACTGGACGACCTCACCCGCGCCCTCCACACCCGCCCAACCCCCTGACCCGTCCGGAGCACCCCAGCCCCGCCGGGCGGCACCCCCCAGCCTTGCCTGGCGGTACCCCCCCCAGCCCCTCCGGCGTTTGAGGAGCGGGGTCTGGGGCGGAGCCCCAGTTCGGGAAGGGGCGGGTAGGGGAAAGGCTCCGCGCAGCGGCCGCCTGCCCGGGTGCGGCGCCGTTGCCGGGGGCCGGCCCCCGGACCCCCGCGCCTCAATCGCTGGCGGGGCTGGAATTGCAGCTGCGCGGCAGCCCAGCCGTAACGGCCCAGCGAGCTGGAGATGCCTGCGGCAACCCAGCCGCAAGGGGCCGGCGGGGCTGCGGGCACCCGGTTGGGTGCGGCGCCGTTGCCGGGGGCCGGCCCCCGGACCCCCGCGCCTCAATCGCCGGCGGGGCTGGAATTGCAGCTGCGCGGCAGCCCAGCCGTAACGGCCCAGCGAGCTGGAGGCGCCTGCGGCAACCCAGCCGCAAGGGGCCGGCGGGGCTGGGGAGGGCGCAAACGCCGGCGGGGCGCAGGGGCTGGAAGGGCCGGTGGAGCTGGAGGGGCCTGCGGGGCTGGAGGGGCCCGCAGGATGGAAGGCCCCGCGGGGACGGAGGTGGCACGGCCGGGGGAGCGTGCCGGGGGTGATCGACCGGGTGGCCGGAAGGGGTGGTTACCTCTGGCGGCGTTCGCTCGTTGGGCCGGGCGGGAGCGACCCCCGCCCCCGCCCAGCCCACGAGGACCCCATGCCCGCGCACCCCGGCCACCCCCCACTCCCGCCCCTCGCCGGCGGACCCCCCGGCCCCGCCGCCCTGCGCCCCCTCCTCGACACCGTCCTCGACGCCCTCGCCGCCGGCGCCCGCGACCGCCGCGGCCCCCTCCCGGCCGGCGGGCCGCAGGCCGTCGCCGCCGCGATCGCCGCGCTGGGCGACGTACTCCCCACCACCGGCACCGGCGCCGCCGAAGCCCTCAGCACCCTCGTCCACGCCCTCGCCGCCGGCGCCGCCGACCCCGCCGACCCCCTCTGCGCCGCCCACCTGCACTGCCCCCCGCTCGCCCTGGCCGCCGCCGCAGACCTCGCCGCCTCCGTCCTCAACGCCTCCCTCGACTCCTGGGACCAGGCCCCCGCCGCCTCCACCCTCGAAGCCGCCCTCACCCGCGCCCTCGCCGCCGCCCTCTACCCCGGCCGCCCCACCGCCGACGCCCTCGTCACCACCGGCGGCACCGAGTCCAACCAGCTCGCCCTGCTCCTCGCCCGGGAACGCCACGGCCCCCACCTCACCGTCCTGCACGGAGCCAACGCCCACCACTCCGTCCCCCGCGCGGCCTGGCTCCTCGGCCTCCCCCCGGCCACCGCCCTCCCCACCCCCACCGGCACCCTCGACCCGGCCACCCTCGACCAGGCCCTCGCCGCCACCCCCGGCCCCGCCCTGGTCACCGCCACCGCCGGCACCACCGACGCCGGACTCATCGACCCCCTCGACGCCCTCGCCGACGTCTGCGACCGCCACCACGCCGACCTCCACGTCGACGCCGCCTACGGCGGGGCCCTCGCCCTCAGCTCCGACCCCCGCCACCGCACCCCCCTGCACGGCATCGAGCGCGCCCGCTCCCTCACCCTCGACCTGCACAAACTCGGCTGGCAGCCGGTCGCCGCCGGCCTCCTCGCCGTCCCCGACGACACCCTCCTCGCCCCACTCGCCCACCAGGCCGACTACCTCAACGCCGCCGACGACACCGAAGCCGGCCTCCCCGACCTCCTCGGCCGCTCCCTGCGCACCACCCGCCGCGCCGACGCCCTCAAGATCGCCGTAACGTTCCGCGCCCTCGGCCGCGACGGCATCGGACAGCTCATCGAAGCCACCCTCGAAGCCGCCCGCCGGCTCGCCGCACTCCTCGAAGCCCACCCCCACTTCGAACTCCACGCGGCACCCACCCTCAGCACCGTCCTCTTCCGCCCCACCGGAGCCCGCGACGAAGACCTCGCCGCCCTCCGCCGCCGCCTCCTCCACGGCGGCCACGCCGTCCTCGGCCGGGCCACCGCCGACGGCCGCCTCTGGCTGAAAGCCACCCTCCTCAACCCCCACACCACGGCAGCGGACCTGGACACCCTCGTGCGACTCCTCGAGAAACCCCCGGAAGGTACCCACCGATGACCGCCCAGCTCGATGCACCCCACGACCTCGTCGGAATCGGCATCGGACCCTTCAACCTCTCCCTCGCCGCCCTCGCCCACGGGCTCCAGCAACAGCAATGGCCCGGCGGCGGCCTCGCCACCGCCTTCTACGACGAGCGCCGCGACTTCCGCTGGCACCCCGGACTCCTCATCGACGGCACCACCCTCCAAGTCCCCTTCCTCGCCGACCTCGTCACCCTCGCCGACCCCACCAGCCCCTGGAGCTTCCTCAACTACCTGAAGCACAAGGAACGCCTCTTCCCCTTCTACTTCGCCGAGCAGTTCCACATCCAGCGCGCCGAATACGACGCCTACTGCCGCTGGGTCGCCGGCCGCCTCCCCGGCCTCCACTTCGGCCACCAGGTCGACGCCGTCCGCTGGAACCCCGAACGCGAACTCTTCGAAGTCGACTTCACCCAACTCGACGCCGACGGCGAAGCCGAAGCCCTCGGCCGCACCCACACCCGCCACCTCGCCCTCGGCATCGGCACCACCCCCTACATCCCCGAACCCCTCCGACCCCTCGCCGAAGCCCCCACCGTCCCCGTCATCCACTCCGCCGAATACCTCGACAACCGGGCCCGCATCCTCGCCGCCGAACACGTCACCGTCATCGGATCAGGCCAGTCCGGAGCCGAAGTCTTCCTCGACCTGCTCCGCGCCCGCCCCGCCGGCCGCGAACGCCTCACCTGGCTCGCCCGCACCCCCGCCTTCGCCCCCATGGAGTACTCCAAACTCGGCCTGGAACACTTCACCCCCGACTACACCCGCTACTTCCACGCCCTCCCCGAACCCGTACGCGACCAACTCGTCCCCGCCCAATGGCAGCTCCACAAAGGCATCGACGCCGACACCATCGCCGCCATCCACCAGGAGCTCTACCGCCGCACCCTCCACGGCGGCTGGCCCGACACCGTCCTCACCCCCGGAGTCACCGTCCGCACCGCCGGCCGCGTCGCCACCACCAAGGTCGAACTCCACCTCGAACACACCCAGCAGGGCGCCCGCACCCGCCTCACCACCGACGCCGTCGTCCTCGCCACCGGCTACACCGAACGCCCCCTCGACCGACTGATCGCCGGACTCGACCCCTACCTCCGCAAGGACACCGCCGGCCGCCCCCGCATCGACAGCACCTACCGCATGACCCTCGACCCCGCCGTCACCGGATCCGTCTTCGTCCAGAACGGCGAACGCCACACCCACGGCGTCGGCACCCCCGACCTCGGCCTCGCCGCCTGGCGCAGCGCAGCCATCCTCAACACCCTCACCGGCAAGAACCCCTACCCCCAGCCGGCCCGCACCGCCTTCACCACCTTCGGCCTCGACCAGCGGGAACAGCACCGCCCACCCGCCCCCGGCGCACTGCTCCCGCTCGTCGAACAGCTCTGACCGGCTAGAACACGGGCACACCCGCCCGCGTCAGCCGCCAGTCCACCGAAGCGAACTGCGCCGGATCCACCGTGCCCTTCGCCTTCACCCACTGGATGATGGTGTTACGGATCTCGTCGGAGTTCGCCCACACCTGCCGGGCCCCCGGCACATGCGGGAACGCCCCGCCACCCGAAGCCCGGTAGTTGTTCACCGCCAGCACGAACTGCGCCGCCGGATCCACCGGCCCACCCCGGAAGGACAGCCCGGAGATCCGCGACCCCGCCGGCTGCGCGATGTCGATGTCGTACGCCAACCCGTACACGGCGTCGTAGTTGTAATCCGGGATCCCCTCAGCGTTCGTCAGCTTCGCCGGATCCACCGGAGCATCCGGCGCCGTCCGCACGAAATAGCGCGCCGAATACTCCAGATAGTCCTTCAGCTGCGCCCCCGTCACCAGCCGCGCCTCCAGCGTGTTCTCGAACGGGTACAGACCCGCCGCATCCCGGATCGTCACCTGCCCCGCCGGAATCGCCGCCGTCCGCGAGAAACAGGACGCCTGCGACAGCACCGGCAACTCCGCCCACTCCGTCCCGGCAAGAGCCCCCTTCACCGTCTCCGCCTGCACGTGGTTGATCAGATCGATCACCGCCACGTCCTTGACCGGCCCCTCCGCCGACGACATCGCCTGCGTCGACGTCCCGATCACCTGGTTCACGTACGCCACGACCTTGCGGTGCTCGTCCTCCAGCAGCCGCACGACCTTCGGGTCCTCGGCAACCGTGTTCGAGTTCAACACCTGCGCCGCAACCTTCTCCACCGTCCAGCGGCCCTTCGACCAGGACAGCTCGAAATCGAAGAGGGTCAACCGCTGACCCCACTTCAGCGGCTCCGACAGCACCACGTCCTTGCCGGTCACCTTGTTCTTCACCCGGTACTCCGGGATCTCCGTGTGCGCATGCCCCACCAGGATCGCGTCGATCCCCGGCACCTGCTCCGCCACCAGACCCGCCGCGTTCTCGATGTACGGCAGCTGGTCCCCGTACGAAGACGTACCGCTCGACCCCGAATGCGCCGACACGATCACCACATCCGCACCCAGCGACCGCAACCGCGGCACG
Source organism: Streptomyces sp. NPDC051211 (assembly GCF_040689505.1). Classification (NCBI taxonomy): domain Bacteria; kingdom Bacillati; phylum Actinomycetota; class Actinomycetes; order Kitasatosporales; family Streptomycetaceae; genus Streptomyces; species Streptomyces sp. NPDC051211. The sequence continues at coordinate 143,599 of NZ_JBFBAV010000011.1, read as the reverse complement.
TACTTCGCCGCCTGCTCCTCCAGCCCCGGGAACGTCATCTTCCCCTGCACGTTCTGCTTGTCCCAGATCGCGATCCCCGGATTCGTCAGACCCAGCACCGCCACCCGCACATCCGGCCCGTGCGGGGTCCGCAACCGGTGCATGCTGTACGGCGGAAACGCCGGCCGCAGCGTCTTCGCATCCAGCGCGTTCGCCCCCAGCAGCGGAAAATCACACTGCTCCTCGAACTTCCGCAGCACCGGAATCCCGTAGTTGAACTCGTGGTTCCCCAACGCCGCCGCGTCATAGCCGATCGCGTTCATCGCCTGCGCCATCGGATGCACCGGACCCCGGCGCGCCGTGATCGGATCCACCTTTGCGTAGTAGTACGACAGCTGCGTGCCCTGAATCGTGTCGCCCGCATCGATCAGCAGCGTGTTGCACCGCCCCTTCTCCGCACGCACCCGCTCCACCAGCGTGGAAATCTTCGCCAGGCCCACATCGTTGTGCGCCTTGTCGTCGAACTCCTTGTCCGTGAAGTAGTCCCAGTTGAAGACGTTTCCGTGCAGATCCGTCGTACCCATCACGGTGAACGAGTACGTCCGCGGCCTCCGCCCCTTCAGTGAACCCTGCTCCGACTGAGCGGCCGCCGGGGTGCCCGCGGCCCCGGCCAGAGCGACCGCCGCCCCCGTCGCAGCCGAAGTACCCAGAAACGTCCTACGGTCGAACGCCATGCCATCTCCCCTTGGTGACGCGCCTTGGTGACGCGTGAACAACGCGCGTAGATTCTGCCCCCCAACGAGTGACAGTGCGAGAGTGATGTTCATGACCTCAGACGCAGCGCCCGCCCAGCCCTACGGAACCCCCGAAGTGCCCCGCGTCGCCGTCCGCGGCGAAGCCCGCCTCGAAGTCGACCCCGAAATCGCCCGCATCGGCATCAGCGTCAGCGCCCGCGGCACCGACCGCCGCACCGCCCTCGAAGACCTCACCCGACGCAACAACACCGTCCTCGACCTCATCAAAAGCTACGGCGACCCCGTCGAAAAACTCGAAACCGGCGCCTTCTCCATCACCCCCGAACTCACCCGCCACGGCCGCGGCGAACGCATCCGCGCCTACCACGGACGCGTCCACATCACCGCCGAACTCAACGACTTCACCGCCCTCGGCGAACTCACCACCCGCATCGCCGACCTCGACCTCACCCGCGTCGACGGCCCCTGGTGGGCCCTGCGCCCCGACTCCCCGGCCCACGGCCAAGCCCGCCGCCAAGCCGTCCTCGAAGCCGTCCAACGCGCCCGCGAATACGCCGAAGCCCTCGGCGCCCGCCTCGCCGCCCTCGTCGAGCTCGCCGACCTCGGCGCCGAGAACGCCACCCCCGTCGCCATGGCCGCCCCCGGCGGCATGCTCCGCTCCATGGCCTACGGCGCAGCCGAAGAAGCCGGAGCACCCCCGCTCGACCTCGAACCCCAACGCCAGACCGTCTACGCCCAGGTCAACGCACGCTTCACCATGACCCCGCCACAGCTCTGACCGCGACACCCGGGGGTGCTCATCAGAGCACCCCCGCGCCCATTCAATAAATGTCAACAACCTTTTGCCCAAAGGTTGTTGAGCAGACACCCACACCCCATTTCCTACCGCCCGGTAGGGCATACCCTCGCCCCATGCGCCGAGCAAAAATCGTATGCACCCTGGGCCCCGCAACCGACTCATACGACCAGATCAAAGCCTTGGTCGAAGCCGGAATGGACATCGCCCGCCTCAACCTCAGCCACGGCACCTACGCCGAACACGAGGAGCGCTACCAGCGCGTACGAAAGGCCTCCGACGAGACCGGCCGCAGCGTCGGCATCCTCGCCGACCTTCAAGGCCCGAAGATCCGACTCGGCCGCTTCCACGAAGGACCCGTACTCCTTGAACGCGGCGACGACTTCACCATCACCGTCGAAGACATCGAAGGCGACCGCCACACCTGCGGCACCACCTACGAAGGCCTCGCCGACGACGTCACCACCGGCGAACGCATCCTCGTCGACGACGGCCGCGTCACCCTCCAGGTCACCGCAATCGAAGGCCCCCGCGTCCACACCACCGTCATCGAAGGCGGCATGGTCTCCGACCACAAAGGCCTCAACCTCCCCGGCGTAGCCGTCTCCGTCCCCGCCCTCTCCGAGAAGGACGTCGAAGACCTCCGCTGGGCCCTGCGCACCGGCGCCGACGTCATCGCCCTCTCCTTCGTCCGCAGCGCCGACGACATCAGGGACGTCCACCGCATCATGACCGAGGAAGGCCGCCGCCTCCCCGTCATCGCCAAGATCGAAAAGCCCCAGGCCGTCGAAAACATCGACGAAATCGTCGCCGCCTTCGACGGCATCATGGTCGCCCGCGGCGACCTCGGCGTCGAAATGCCCCTCGAACTCGTCCCCATCGTCCAAAAGCGCGCCATCAAACTCGCCAAGCGCAACGCCAAACCCGTCATCGTCGCCACCCAGATGCTCGACTCGATGATCGACAACTCCCGGCCCACCCGCGCCGAAGCCTCCGACGTCGCCAACGCCATCATCGACGGCACCGACGCCGTCATGCTTTCGGGCGAAACCAGCGTCGGCAAACACCCCGTCGAAACCGTCCGCACCATGTCCCGCATCGTCGAAGCCGCCGAAGAGGACATCCTCGCCAAGGGCCTCCCACCCCTCACCGACCGCAACAAGCCCCGCACCCAAGGCGGCGCCGTCGCCCGCGCAGCCGCCGAAATGGGCGACTTCCTCGGCGCCAAGTTCCTCGTCGCCTTCACCCAGAGCGGAGACACCGTCCGCCGGCTCTCCCGCTACCGCTCACCCATCCCCCTCCTCGCCTTCACCCCCGAACCCGCCACCCGCTCCCAGCTCAACCTCACCTGGGGCGTCGAAACCTTCCTCGGCCCCCACGTCGACTCCACCGACGCGATGGTCGCCCAGGTCGACGAAGAACTCCTGCGCATCGGCCGCTGCGTCCCCGGCGACATCGTCGTCATCACCGCCGGCTCCCCGCCCGGAGTCCCCGGCTCCACCAACCTCGTCCGCATCCACCACATCGGCGACCCGGCCAGCTGACCCCCGTCCCGCTCCGCCCCGCTCCAGCACCGGCCCTGAGCTCAGTACTTGGGGCCGACGTGGACGTCCATGAGCGCGACGGACGCCTTGCGGGCGACGGAGATGTTGTAAGGCTTCCCGTACCGGGTGCAGCTCTTCCACGCGACCCCGAGGCGGTCGAGCGTGTCCGTCAGCAGGCGCCGGATGTCATCGGACCGGTTGGTGAAGAAGTAGCGGGGGTACTCGTACCGCTTGCCGTTCCGCTCGGTCCAATTGGTGATCCGGCACCCGTCGGAGTGGATCAGCCCCCTCACGAGCTTCCAGGGGTGGGCGTCCACGATCTCCTGCTGCCAAGGTTCGAGGGCGATCCGCCGCTCGTGCTTCTTCCCCGGCCCGTGCTGTGGGAACAGGCACGTCCAGTGGCGCCCGTAGCTGGTGACGGCCACGCAGCCTTGGCGCTGGAGGACGTAGACGCTGTCGTCGGGACGTACGGCTCGGATCGCCTCCCGGCAGAGATCGATGAGGCCGGGCCAGGCGTCGGCGCAGGCGATGCGGAGGTGATGTCCGCCGCGCGGATGCGGGCTGATGCAGCCGTCGCCCAGGTAGAGGCCGAGGAGATAGGCGTACGCGGCCGTGTCGGTCGGACGTGTGCACGGTGCGTCCTGCATCCGGGGGAGGGGATCGATGCGGGTCCGCCAGGCGCGGATCGCGGCGCGGGAGATCCCGGATTCCCTGCTCACCGAGCTGATGCTGCGTCCGTCTGCGAGCAGGTTCAACGCATGTCGGCGCGTCTCGAGGTCGTACATAAGGTCGACGCTGGGGAATTTTTTCCACTCGCGAGTGCCGAATGGCTCTGGGTTCGTCCGATAGAGCGGATAACGCTCGATTGGCTGTGACCTTGGAATTCGAGGAAAGGTGCCCCAGGTGGGATTCGAACCCACACTGTCCGCTGTTTGAGAGCGGCCTCTCTAACCAGTTGGAGTACTGGGGCCTACGAAACGAAGGTCTGCGTGAACCCTGCGTGACACCACCTTACAGGAGCTAGGTAGGCTCGTGGCGAGCAGTTCTGCCCCGCATCAAGGAGCCACCGTGACCGCCGAGCACGAGTCGACGCCCGCGCCCGACGCCGACCAGTCGCACATCCCCCCGCTGACGACCCGCGTCGTCATCGCCGAGGACGAGGCGCTCATTCGGCTCGACCTCAAGGAGATGCTGGAGGAGGAGGGCTACTCCGTCGTCGGCGAGGCCGGGGACGGGCAGACGGCCGTGGAGCTGGCTCGGGAGCACCGGCCGGATCTGGTGATCCTCGATGTGAAGATGCCGGTGCTCGACGGGATCTCGGCGGCGGAGAAGATCGCCGAGGAGTCCATCGCGCCGGTGCTGATGCTGACCGCGTTCTCGCAGCGGGACCTGGTCGAGCGGGCCCGGGACGCCGGGGCCATGGCGTACCTGGTGAAGCCGTTCAGCAAGAGTGATGTGGTGCCGGCCATCGAGATGGCGGTGTCGCGGTTCTCGGAGCTGAAGGCGCTGGAGAAGGAGGTCGCGGACCTCTCGCAGCGGCTGGAGACGCGGAAGCTGGTGGACCGGGCGAAGAGTGTGCTGCAGACGCAGTACGGGCTGACCGAGCCGGCCGCGTTCCGGTGGATCCAGAAGACGTCGATGGACCGGCGGATGTCGATGCAGCAGGTGGCCGAGGCCGTCATCGAGGATGCCGAGGAGAAGAAGAACGCCGCCAAGGGGTGACCTTGTGCAACGCGTGAGGCCCGGCTCCCCCGAGGGAGCCGGGCCTCACGTCGTTCGGCCTGGGCGGGAGGTCAGTCCTCGCCGAGGTAGGCCTTGCGGACGTCCTCGTTGGTGAGGAGGTCGCGGCCGGGGCCGGAGAGGACGACCTTGCCGATCTCCATGACGTGGCCCTGGTCGGCCAGCGAGAGCGCGGCCTGGGCGTTCTGCTCGACCAGGAGGATGGTCGTGCCGGCTGCCTTGAGCTCGGAGATCGTCGCCATGATCTTCTGCATCATGATCGGCGAGAGGCCCATGGAGGGCTCGTCGAGCATGAGCAGCTTGGGCTGGGACATGAGGGCGCGGCCCATGGCCAGCATCTGCTGTTCGCCGCCGGAGAGGGTGCCGGCGGCCTGCTTGCGGCGCTCTCCCAGGATGGGGAAGAGGTCGTAGGCGCGCTGGACGTCCTTCTGGATGCCTTCCTTGTCCTTGCGGAGGAAGGCGCCGAGGAGGAGGTTGTCCTCGATGGTCATGCGCGGGAAGATGTGCCGCCCCTCGGGGGAGTGGGCGAGTCCGAGCGAGACGATCTGGTGGGCGGGGACCTTCTTGAGGGACCGGCCGTTGAACTTGATCTGGCCGCCCTTGGGCTTGATCAGGCCGGAGAGGGTCCGCAGGGTGGTGGTCTTGCCGGCGCCGTTGGTGCCGATGAGGGTGACGACCTGGCCGGCGTCGACCTTGAAGGAGATGCCCTTGACGGCTTCGATTTTGCCGTAGGCGACGCGGAGGTCCTCGACCTCCAGGAGTGCGGTCACTTGGCTTCTCCGTCCGTGCTGGTGGTGCTGTCCGCCGTGGTGTCCGCCGTGGTGTCCGGGGCGGTGTCCTCCTGGGCGATGGCCTCGGCGGCCTCGATCTCGGCGGCTTCGACTTCGGCGACTTCTTCGGCGCCGGGGGCGCCTTCGAAGGGTTCGCCGAGGTAGGCGGCGATGACGCGTTCGTCGCTCTGGACTTCGGTGGCGGTGCCTTCGATGAGCTTTTCGCCCTGGACGAGGCAGGCGACGCGGTCGCAGAGGTTGAAGATGAAGCGCATGTCGTGCTCGATGACGAGGACGGCGATGCCCTGGTCCCGGATGGCGAAGATGAGTTCTTCGGTGGCCCGGGTTTCCTGGGGGTTCATGCCGGCGGTGGGTTCGTCGAGCAGGATGAGGCCGGGGTCGCTGGCGAGGGCGCGGGCGATTTCGAGCTTGCGCTGTTCGCCGTAGGGGAGGTTGCGGGCGAGGTGTTCGGCCTTGTGGGCGAGGCCGATGAACTCGAGCAGCTCCATGGCCTTCTCGCGGCTGGCGGCTTCTTCTTTGTGGAAGCCGGGCAGGCGGAGGAGGGCGGACCAGAGGCCTTCGCGGGTCCTGGTGTGGCGGCCGACGAGGACGTTTTCCAGGACCGTCATGTTGTTGAAGAGACGGATGTTCTGGAAGGTGCGGGCGATGCCGGCCGCGGTGACCTTGAAGGACTTGGGGGGCAGGACCGTGCCCTTGTACCGGACTTCGCCCTCGGTGGGGATGTAGAGGCCGGTGAGGCAGTTGAAGAAGGTGGTCTTGCCGGCGCCGTTGGGTCCGATGAGGCCGACGATTTCGCCGCTGTTGACGGTGAGGTCGACGTTCTTGACGGCGGTGAGGCCGCCGAACCGCATGGTGACGCCGCGGGCGTCCAGGACCGTTTCGGTCGTGGTGGTCGTCATGGGTCAGGCCCCTGTCTTGCCGAGGACTGTGGGCGCTTCGAGGTCCTTGTGGAGTTCGAGCTGGTTGCGCCGGTTGGGGATGAGGCCTTCGGGGCGCAGGCGCATCAGGATGATGAGTGCGACGCCGAAGGCGAAGAGCTGGAGCTCGCCCAGGGACTGGAGCTTGTTGGGGAGCAGGAAGAGCAGTGCACCGCCGACGAGGGGGCCGGAGATGGTGCCCATGCCGCCGAGGACGACGGCTGCGAGGAGGAAGGCGGAGTTCGGCGGGACGGCGTTGGCGAACACGTACTGGTCGGGGGTGACCGTGTAGTTGACGTGTGCCTGGACGGCTCCGGCGAGTCCGGCGAGGGTGGCGCCGAGGGCGAAGGCGACGAGCTTGACGCGGAAGCCGTTGATGCCCATGGCTTCGGCGGCGGTTTCGTCTTCGCGGATGGCGACCCAGGCGCGGCCGATGCGGGATTCGGCGCTGCGGCGGAAGACCAGCACCACGATGAGGGTGATGATCAGCATCAGCAGGAAGTAGTTGCTGAAGCGGCCGATGGTGAATCCGGCGAAGCTGTGGGATGCGCCGAAGTCGAACCCGAAGAGGTTGATGTTCGGGATGTTGGCGATGCCGTTGGGGCCGTTGGTGATGTCGGGGCCGGAGACGCCGTCGAGGTTGTTCATCGAGATCCGGAAGATCTCTCCGAAGCCGAGGGTGACGATGGCGAGGTAGTCGCCGCGGAGTCGCAGGGTGGGGGCGCCGATGAGGACGCCGAAGACCATGGATGCGGCGGCGCCGACGAGGAGTGCGGCCCAGAAGGGGAGGTGCACGCCGAACGGCGAGTTGGGGGAGCCGGAGACCAGGGCCGCGGTGTAGGCGCCGACGCCGAGGAAGGCGACGTAGCCGAGGTCGAGGAGGCCGGTGAGGCCGACGACGATGTTCAGGCCGAGGGCGACGGTGGCGAAGATGAGGATGTTGACGCCGAGGGTCGCGTACTGGTCGTCGGACTGGGTGAGCGGGAAGGCGGCGGCGGCCGCGAACGCGCCGATGAGGGCGACGTTGCGGTGCTTGGCGGTGAGCGCGGAGAGGCGGGCGACGAGGCCGGCCTTGTTGAGCGCTGCGAAGCCGAATCCGGCGGTGATCAGGAAGCCGATGAAGAGTTCCTGGTACGGGGTGGTGATGCCGTAGGTGAAGACGGCGAGGCCGAGTCCGAGGACGGCGGCGATCAGCAGGATTTCGGCCCAGGCCGGGAGGGCGCGGGCGGGTGCTGCGGTGCCGGTGGTGAAGGCGGCCTTGACGGTCGTCCAGCGGTTGGCGGCGCCGTGCTTGAACTGGTCCCAGGGGCCGTCGTCGGGGTCTGCTGCTTCGAGCGCGGGGCGCTTGAAGGGCAGTGCGAGGGCGCCGAGGAGGGTGATGAGGGTGGTGAGGGCGACGACGGCGCCGCCGGGTTCGAGGTCGACGATCGCGCCGAGCTTGGCGATGATCGCGATGACGGTGTACCAGGCGGTGGCGAACGCGGCGAGGGCGGAGAGCTTGATGGCCGCGTCGGTGCCGGCGGGGGCGAGCCAGCCCAGGCCCTTGACTCCGTAGGAGGCGAGGCCGAAGAGGGTGGTGAGGGCGCCGCCGACCAGGACGAGCCACTGGAGGCCGCCGGGGTATCCGTAGACGGTGAGGTCGCCGGGGAATGCGGCGGTCCAGGTCCAGGAGAGGAAGCAGGAGGCGACGGTGAGGAGGCCGCCTGCGGTGGCGAGGGCTCGGGCGGTCTTTTCGGGGATGCCGATGAAGCCCTTGTCCGCTGCGGGGGTCTTTGCGGTGTCCGCGGTGATGGTCGTCATGGTTCTCACGCCCTGTCCGCCACGCGCTCGCCCAGCAGGCCCTGGGGCCGGAAGAGGAGCACGAGGATGAGGAGGACGAACGCCCAGGTGTTGCCCCAGGACTGTCCGCCGAGCTGCTGCATGCCGGGGATCTCGGAGACGTAGACCGTGGTCAGGGTTTCGGCGAGGCCGAGGACGAGACCGCCGATCATGGCGCCGTAGATGTTCCCGATGCCGCCGAGGACGGCGGCGGTGAAGGCCTTGAGGCCGAGGAGGAAGCCCATCTTGAACTGGACTTCGCCGTACTTGAGGCCGTAGGCGACGGCTCCGACGGCGGCGAAGACCGCGCCGAGGGCGAAGGCGACCGTGATGATGCGGTCGGTGTTGATGCCCATGAGCTTGGCGGTGTCGGGGTCCTGGGCGGTGGCCTGCATGCCGCGGCCGGTGCGGGTCTTCTGGACGAAGAAGCCGAGGAACGCCATGGAGACGGGGGCGGCGATCAGCAGGAAGACGTCACCGGTCTGGATGGTGATGCTGCCGAGGTGGAAGGGGCCGCCGGGGATCTCGGGGAAGACTACGGAGGACTTCGCGTCGGGGTACCAGGCCCAGACCGCCTGCTGGAGGGCGAGGGAGAGGCCGATGGCGGTGATGAGCGGGGCGAGCCGTGGGGCGTTGCGGAGGGGGCGGTAGGCGAAGCGTTCCGCGCCGACGGCGATCGTTGTGGCGACGATGACGGCGCCTATGAGCATGAGGGGCAGGGCGACCCACATGGTGGTGCCGCTGGGGAGCATCAGCCAGACCGTGAGGGCTCCGAACCCGCCGGTCATGAAGATCTCGCCGTGGGCGAAGTTGATGAGCTGGACGATGCCATAGACCATCGTGTAGCCGATGGCGACGAGCCCGTACATGGATCCCAGTAGCAGGCCGTTGACCAGCTGTTGCGGCAGTTCGTGCACCGCAGGTCCTCCGAGTCTTTCGACGGATGTGACACCGCGCGGGGCGCATGTGCGCGCCCCGCGCGGCAGGTGTGGTGGGTGCTAGCCGGTCAGTGGGCTAGCGGGAAGGTGTCAGCCGCCGTAGGTGCCGGACTCGACGGACTTCCATTCCGTGCCCTCGACCTTGTAGACGGTCAGCTGCTTGTTGGTGGCGTCGCCGAACTCGTCGAAGGAGACCTTGCCGGTGACACCTTCGAAGGAGACGCCCTGGACGGCCTCGAGGACCTTGGCGCGGGCGCCGTCGGGCAGCTTGCCGCTGTTGCCCTCGACGACCTTCTTGACGGCCTCGATGATCGCCCAGGCGGAGTCGTAGGAGTAGCCGCCGTACGCCGCGAACGGGTCCTTGAAGCCGGCCTTCTCGTAGTTGGCGATGAACTCCTTGGCCGAGGGGAGGGTCTCGACCGGGGCGCCGACGGAGGTGGCGAGGTCGCCGGCCGCGCCGGTGCCGGCCAGCTCGACGTACTTCTTGTCGTAGATGCCGTCACCGCCGACGAGCGGGATGTTGGCGCCTGCGGCCTTGATCTGCTTGCTGAGCGGGCCGGCCGCCGGGTACTCGCCGCCGTAGTAGACGGCTTCGGCGCCGGAGCTCTTGACCTGGGTCACGATCGAGGAGAAGTCCTTGCTCTCCGGGTCGATGTGGCCCTCGCCGGCGACGGCGCCGCCGAGCTTGGTGAATTCGCCCTTGAAGGTGCCCGCCAGGCCGGCGCCGTAGGTCTTCTTGTCATCGATGATGAAGACCTTCTTCTTGCCCGCCTTGTTGTAGAGGTACTGCGCCGCGAACGGGCCCTGGATGGCGTCCGTGGTGGCGGTGCGGAAGTAGCTCTTGTAGGTGCGGGTCTTCTGGCCCTCGGCCCACTTGGGGCCCTGGGTCAGGGACGGGCTGGTGTTGGCCGGGGAGATCTGGGCCAGCTTGGCGTCGTCGAAGACCTTCTGCATGGACTCGGAGACCGAGGAGTTCAGCGGGCCGACGACGCCGAGGACGTCCTTGTTGGCGACGAGCTTGGTGGCGTTCTGCTGGCCGGAGGAGGCCTGCGCCTGGTCGTCGAGGGCCTCGATCTTGAAGGTGACGCCCTTGACGTACTTCTTCTCGTTGGCCGTGCGGGCGGCGAGGTCGGCGGAGTTCTTGATGCCGAGGCCGAGGGCGGAGAGGTCACCGGTCAGCGGGGCGTCGACACCGATGACGACCGTGACGTCGCCGGCGTTGTCGCCGGTCTTGTTGCCCTCGTCGCGCGATCCACAGGCGGTGAGCGTGAGGGCTCCCGCTGCGAGCGCGGCGGTCACGGCAATGAGCTTGGTTTGACGCACGATCAGTCCTTTCCAGGCACGGCGTCCCCCCTGGGACGCACCGAGTCGAACGCGGGAAACCGAACTGAATGGAATCCGGTGTCGCGGTGACTGGCCGTGACTCTAGGCGGCGGACCGGAGGTTATGGAGGGCTCGGGCCAATGATGTGACTCTCTTGTTATGCCACGGCGTAATGCATAGCGGATGACTGCGGGTGGAACGGGGGAATTCCGGCCGGTTCGTCTTGTCCGGATGCTGAGATGGTGCAGGACTGTCCGTGGGTTTGAGTCCTGACCGCCCAGGAGTCTGAAGGGTTTTGGTCATGACGGCCCTGTTGCCCTCTGGTCTCGATCTTCGGGACAGGCCCTGGTCAGAGCGGCGGAAAGATCCCTGGCATATCGGTCACCGAGGATGTAACTGTGCGCCTCTTTTCGGATTTCATTACTGAGGGTTACCTCCAGGAAAGGGAGCCCCGCATTCCGTGCTACATGCACGCAATCGGCCGCCAGAATCTCCACGAGAACCTCACGCACCCCGCCCGCCACCACCGTCACGGGCGGTTGTGGCCGGACGGTCACCCTCAGTGCCCGTGAAGGCTGGTCGATCCGCTCGATCGTCACGGGCTTCGGGGAGGAGCTGCGAACACGGACGGTGAACGCGAACGCGCTTCCCGCCGGGGCCGGATCCGCCGGTTCCCCGTACGTGAACGACACCTGCTGGGAGGGTGCGGGAGGGGGCGCCGGCTCCGGCGCGGGGGCGCGCTCCGGGCGGGTGGCGAGGAGGTATCCGGCGGTCGCGCAGACCGCGGCCGCGGTGGCCGCGGCCAGGGCGGTGCGGCGGTGGCGGAAGGCGGGCGCACGGGTGCGGGCGGGCGGCGGCGGTGCGCTCTCCGCGGTGCCCTCTCCGGGCTCGACCGGGCCGATGCCGTTCATGTCCACGGGCCTGTGGTCGGCGTGCCGGAGCGGTGGCGTTCGACGCACCGCCGTTCGGCCTCGCGTGCGGCCAGGTCGCGGGCGGCGGCCCTGCCGCGTGTCCGCTCCGCGGTACGGGCGTCGGCGACGACGGCGCGCAGGATGTCGTTCTGGTCGCCGGACAGGCCCATCGCCTGGTAGTCGAGGCCGGCCTGCTCGCCGCCGTCGAGGACGACCCCCGACCAGTGGGTGATCAGGCGGGTGCACAGCTCCTGTGCGGAGGTGGTCGGCGGGGTTCCGTCCGGGGGGTGCGGATCGGGGCGGCCGGAGGGTGCCGAGCAGCCGGCGAGGGCGGCGGCGAGGGCGGTGGCGAGGAGGGCTGGCAGGAGGGCGGCGCGGAGAGTGGCGTGGAGGGCCGCGCGGAGGGTGGCGGCGTGGAGGGTGGCGGCGTGGAGGGCCGCCGCGCCGGTCGCGCGGGCGGCTGCCGAGGTGCGCCGCGGCGCCGGTCCCGTGCCCATGCGGGCACGCTAGACCGGCGCCGGGAGAGTTACAACGGTCAGTTGTCGCCGGGCTGTTGCGGGTTTGCGTCGCGGAGCAGGCAGGTGAGGCGTGCGGTGCAGACCCGCTTGTCCTGATCGTCGGTGATGACGATCTCGTACGTGGCGGTGGACCGGCCGCGGTGGACGGGGGTGGCGGTGCCGGTGACCAGGCCGGACCGGGCGCCGCGGTGGTGGGTGCAGTTCAGGTCCACGCCGACCGCGATCTTGTTGATCCCGCCGTGGAGCATCGAGCCGACGGATCCGAGGGTCTCCGCGAGCACCGCGGAGGCGCCGCCGTGGAGCAGGCCGTACGGCTGGGTGTTGCCCTCGACCGGCATGGTGCCGACCACGCGCTCGGCCGAGGCCTCCAGGATGCGGATGTCCATCCGCTCGCCGAGGTGGCCGGCCGAGAACAGCGAGGGCAGGTCGATGCCCAGGGCTGCGTACTCGTCGAGGACCTCCTGCGGGAACTTCACCGCGTGCTGCTCGCCCATGGGCCGTCTCCGTTCTCGTTGCGTCAACGCTCGTTAACGCACACTTCCTATCAGCCTACTGAGCGAGCGCTTGCTCGGGGGTCGGTTCGGTGGGCTCGAAGCGGACGATCACGGATTTGCTCGCCGGGGTGTTGCTGACGTCCGCCGTCGAGTCCAGCGGCACCAGCACGTTCGTCTCCGGGTAGTAGGCGGCCGCGCAGCCGCGGGCCGTCGGGTAGTGCACCACCCGGAAGCCGGGCGCCCGCCGCTCCACCCCGTCCGACCACTCGCTCACCAGATCGGTGTACGCGCCGTCGGCGAGGCCGAGCTCCGCCGCGTCCGCCGGGTGGACGAGGACCACCCGGCGGCCGCCGGTGATGCCCCGGTAGCGGTCGTCGAGCCCGTAGATCGTGGTGTTGTACTGGTCGTGGCTGCGCAGGGTCTGCAGCAGCAGCCGGCCGGCCGGGACCTCGGGGTACTCGACGGGGGCGGCGGTGAAGTTGGCCTTGCCGGTCTTGGTAGGGAAGCGGCGCTCGTCGCGCGGGGCGTGCGGCAGGGTGAAGCCGCCGGGGCGGGCGATGCGGGTGTTGAAGTCGGCGAAGCCGGGGACGACGCGGGAGATCCGGTCGCGGATGGCGGCGTAGTCCCGCTCGAACTCCTCCCAGGGCGTGGCGGAGGCCGGGCCGAGGACGGCGCGGGCCAGCCGGGCGACGATGGCCGGTTCGGAGAGCAGGTGCGGGGAGGCGGGGGCGAGGTTGCCGCGGGAGGCGTGGACCATGCCCATGGAGTCCTCGACCGTGACGAACTGCTTCCCGGAGGCCTGTACGTCCTTGTCGGTACGGCCGAGGGTGGGCAGGATCAGGGCGCGCCGGCCGGTCACCACGTGGGAGCGGTTGAGCTTGGTGGACACGTGGACGGTCAGCCGGGCGCGGCGGATCGCCGCCTCGGTGACCTCGGTGTCGGGGGTGGCGCCGACGAAGTTGCCGCCCATGGCGAAGAGGACCTTGGCGCGGCCGTCGCGCAGGGCCTGGATGGAGCGGACCACGTCGTAGCCGTGGTGCCGGGGCGAGGTGATTGAGAATTCCTTGTCGAGGGCGTCGAGGAAGGCGGCGGCGGGGCGTTCGAAGATGCCCATGGTGCGGTCGCCCTGGACGTTGGAGTGGCCGCGGACCGGGCAGACGCCGGCGCCGGGGCGGCCGATGTTGCCGCGCAGCAGCAGCAGGTTGACGACCTCGCGGATGGTGGCGACGGCGTGCTTGTGCTGGGTGAGGCCCATGGCCCAGCAGACGATGGTCCGCTCCGAGGCGAGGATCATGGCGAGGGCGCGCTCGATCTCGGGCCGGGTCAGGCCCGTGGCGGTGAGGGTCTCCGCCCAGTCCGCTTCCTTGGCGGCGGCGGCGAGCTCCTCGTAGCCGTGGGTGTGTTCGCGGATGAAGGCCTCGTCGGTGGCCCCGTCCGTCTCGATGACGAGCTTGTTGAGGAGACGGAAGAGGGCCTGGTCGCCGCCGATGCGGATCTGCAGGAAGAGGTCGTTGAGGGCGGTGCCCTTGAGCATGCCGAGGGGGGTCTGCGGGTTCTTGAACCGCTCCGTGCCGGCCTCGGGCAGCGGATTCACCGAGATGATCTTCGCGCCGGCGGACTTGGCCTGCTCCAGGGCGGAGAGCATGCGCGGGTGGTTGGTGCCCGGGTTCTGCCCGGCGACGATGATCAGGTCGGCCCGGTGGAGGTCTTCGAGGGAGACGCTGCCCTTGCCGACGCCGATCGTCTCGTTCAGTGCGGAGCCCGAGGACTCGTGGCACATGTTGGAGCAGTCCGGCAGGTTGTTGGTGCCGAACTCGCGGGCGAAGAGCTGGAAGAGGAACGCGGCCTCGTTGCTGGTCCGGCCCGAGGTGTAGAAGAGGGCCTCGTCGGGGGAGCCGAGCGCCTTCAGCTCCTCCGCGATGATCGCGAAGGCCCGCTCCCAGCTGACCGCCTGGTAGCGCTCGCCGCCCTCGGGCAGGTCCCCTCTTTCCAGAAGCATCGGCTCGGTGATCCGGCCCTGCTGGCCGAGCCAGTAGCCGGAGCGCGCGGCCAGGTCGGCGAGCGGGTGGGCGGCGAAGAACTCGGGGGTGACCCGGCGCAGCGTGGCCTCCTCCGCGACGGCCTTCGCGCCGTTCTCGCAGAATTCCGCGGTGTGCCGCTTCTCGCCCTCGGGCCAGGCGCAGCCGGGGCAGTCGAAGCCGTCCTTCTGGTTGACCTTGAGCAGGGTGCGGGCGGCACGGGCCAGGCCCATCTGCTGCTGCGCGACCTTCAGGGTGTGCCCGATGGCCGGCAGCCCGGCGGCCGCGTGCTGGGGAGGCGCGACCTGGGGTGCGTCCTGTACCGGATCACCTGCGGGCGGCTTGGTGGCCATGGCGCTCCCCTTCGAGCAGTCTTCGCGTACGCCTCCGATCCTGTCACGCCCGGCCGACATCGCCGACGGCGGAATTGTCGGTGGGGGCGCCTAGGATCGGGGGCGTGGCAGATTCAGCATCGAAGAAGACCGACCAGACGACCGCAGCGGACCGCCCCCGCCTGATGCTCATGGACGGGCACTCCCTGGCGTACCGGGCGTTCTTCGCGCTGCCCGCGGAGAACTTCACCACCGCGAGCGGCCAGACGACCAACGCCATCTACGGCTTCGCGTCGATGCTGGCGAACACGCTGCGCGACGAGGCGCCCACGCATTTCGCGGTGGCCTTCGACGTGTCGCGCAAGACCTGGCGTTCGCAGGAGTTCCCCGAGTACAAGGCGAACCGCTCCAAGACCCCCGACGAGTTCAAGGGGCAGGTCGAGCTGATCGGCGAGCTGCTCGACGCGATGAGCGTGCCGCGGTTCGCGGTGGACGGCTTCGAGGCCGACGACGTGATCGCCACCCTGGCCACGCAGGCGGAGGCCCTCGGCTTCGAGGTGCTGATCGTCACCGGTGACCGGGACTCCTTCCAGCTGGTGTCCGACCACGTCACCGTGCTGTACCCGACCAAGGGCGTTTCCGAGCTCACCCGGTTCACTCCGGAGAAGGTCGAGGAGAAGTACGGACTCACTCCGCAGCAGTACCCGGACTTCGCGGCGCTGCGCGGCGACCCGTCCGACAACCTGCCCGGCATCCCGGGCGTCGGCGAGAAGACCGCGGCGAAGTGGATCAACCAGTTCGGTTCGTTCGCGGAGCTCGTGGAGCGGGCCGAGGAGGTCAAGGGCAAGGCCGGGCAGAACCTCCGGGACCACCTGGAGGCGGTGAAGATGAACCGGGTCCTGACCGAGATGGTCAAGGACGTGGAGCTGGGGAAGACCCCCGCCGACCTGGCCCGGCTGCCGTACGACCGCTCGGCCGTGACCGGCGTGCTGGACGTGCTGGAGATCCGCAACGCCTCGCTGCGCGAGCGGCTGCTGGCCATGGACCCGGGCGCCGAGCAGGAAGAGGCGCCCGCGCCGGCCGCCGGGGTGGAGCTGGACGGGTCCGTGCTGGCCGCGGGCGAGCTGGCGTCCTGGCTGGAGGCGCACGCGGGCGGCCCGCTGGGCGTCTCCACCGTCGACAGCTGGATGCTGGGCGCCGGCAGCGTCAGCGAGATCGCGCTGGCCGCGGCCGACGGCGCCGCCGCCTGGTTCCAGGCCGCCGAACTGGACGAGGCCGACGAGCGGGCGCTGATCGGCTGGCTCGCCGACGCGGACCGGCCCAAGGTGGTCCACAACGCCAAGAACCTGTGGCGGGTCTTCCCGGAGCACGGCTGGCCCACGGCGGCCGGTATCACCATGGACACCGCCCTCGCCGCCTACCTGGTCAAGCCGGGCCGCCGCTCCTTCGCCCTGGACGTGCTGTCCGTCGAGTACCTGGGCCGCGAGCTCCAGCCGCCGGCCGCCGACGGCCAGCTGGCCTTCGGCGCCGACGAGACGGCCGAGGCGGAGGCGCTGATGGCGCAGGCCCGCGCCGTCCTGGACCTGGGCGAGGCCTTCACCGCCAAGCTCGCCGAGGTCGGCGCCACCGCCCTGCTGCACGACATGGAACTGCCCACCTCCGAGCTGCTCGCCCGGATGGAACGCAACGGCATCGCCGCCGACCGCGACCACCTGGAAGCGATGGAGCAGCAGTTCGCGGGCGCCGTGCAGCAGGCCATAAAGGAGGCGCACGCGGCGGTGGGCCACGAGTTCAACCTCGGCTCGCCCAAGCAGCTCCAGGAAGTCTTCTTCGGCGAGCTGGACCTGCCCAAGACGAAGAAGACCAAGACCGGCTACACCACGGACGCGGACGCGCTGGCCTGGCTGGCCACCCAGACCGACCACGAACTGCCGGTGATCATGCTGCGGCACCGTGAGCAGGCCAAGCTGCGGGTCACCGTAGAGGGCCTGGTCAAGACGATCGCCGCGGACGGCCGGGTGCACACCACCTTCAGCCAGACCGTCGCCGCGACCGGCCGGCTGTCCTCCACCGACCCCAACCTGCAGAACGTGCCGGTCCGCACCGACGAGGGCCGGGCCATCCGCCGCGGCTTCGTCGTCGGCGAGGGCTTCGAGTCCCTGATGACCGCCGACTACAGCCAGATCGAACTGCGCGTGATGGCCCACCTGTCCGAGGACGCGGGCCTGATCGAGGCCTTCCTCTCCGGCGAGGACCTGCACACCACCGTCGCCTCCCAGGTGTTCGGCGTGGAGCGGTCCGCGGTCGACGCCGAGATGCGCCGCAAGATCAAGGCGATGTCGTACGGCCTGGCGTACGGCCTGTCCGCCTTCGGCCTCGCGCAGCAGCTGAACATCGAGCCCGCCGAGGCGCGCGGCCTGATGGAGACCTTCTTCGAGCGGTTCGGCGGCGTCCGCGACTACCTCCAGCGGGTCGTCGACGAGGCCCGCGCCACCGGCTACACGGCCACCGTCTTCGGCCGCCGCCGGTACCTGCCCGACCTCAACAGCGACAACCGCCAGCGCCGCGAGGCCGCCGAGCGGATGGCGCTGAACGCCCCCATCCAGGGCACCGCCGCCGACATCGTCAAGGTGGCCATGCTCCGGGTGGACAAGGCACTCGTCGAGGCCGGGCTGGCCTCCCGGATGCTGCTCCAGGTCCACGACGAAATCGTGCTGGAGATCGCCCCCGGCGAGCGCGAGCGGGTCGAGGAACTGGTGCGCCGCGAAATGGCCGCCGCCGTCGACCTCCGGGCCCCGCTCGACGTGTCGGTGGGTGTGGGCGCCGACTGGGAGTCCGCCGCGCACTGACGCTCCGTACGGACGTCGCCCACGGGCGACGGGGCGCCCGCTCCTACCGGTGGCCGGTGGGGGCGGGCGTCCGCGTACGGTGCCGCAGCCGGACCAGCACGGCGTACAGCACCAGACCCGCCAGCAGCCCCGTCCCCGCGCCGAAGCAGACGGTCGGCACGATGTCGAGCGGAGTGCGGACCCGGTCGAAGTACGTGAACCAGCGCAGCACCCGCTGCGTCACCCCCACCGCCACGCACACCGCGATCAGCGCCAGCGCACCCCACCACTCGCTCCGGCCCAGCACCGGAACGGACTCCGGAGCCTGCGAGACGGGCAGCCGGCGCAGCGCCGTCACCAGGAACCACACCAGCGCCCCGGCCGCGAGCGCGGAACTCCCGTACTGCAGGTACGTGTAGAGGGGGAAGCCTCCGTAGTAGCCGGACAGCCACGGCCACATGTCCGTCCCGTACCGGTCCATGTGCGTGAAGCTGTCCCACACCACATGCGTCAGCGAGCCGACGACCGCCGACAGGTAGAACCAGACGGCCAGCCGTGCCGACGGCCTGCCCGCAGGCCACCGCGCCCCGCGCACCAGCACGTACGCACGCCCCCGCCAGGCGGCCGGCAACAGCGCCGCCAGCGGCTCGCGCAGCAGCAGCCAGCACCCGACCAGTGCGGCCGTGATCAGCGCGTCGACGGTCAGCACCCCGGTCAGGGAGTGGGTGACCGAACCGAACGCCATCGCCCCGGGCACCACACTCGCCGTGAAGTAGGTCATGTCCGGCGCGAACGACCCCATGACCAACGCCGAGGCGACCAACGGCCCCCGGCCCCGGCCGTCCCGCCGGACGGCCGGCAGCACGGCGGCGGCATGGCTGAGAGTGAACGGCATCGAACCTCTTTCCCACTTGACGGACCGGCCCAGTATGCGGGGCCGTGCGCGGCTCGTGGAAAAACGGTGAACGCGCAGGCCAGACCGTTTCCTCCGCAGCCCTGTTGACATAGCGTCAGCCGGACGTCGACGGGGAGGGGTGCGTCACATGACCAGGACGGCTCGGTACGGACGCAGGCTGCGCAGGGGCGGTACGGCCGCCGTGGTCTCGGCGCTGGTGGCCGCCGCGGTGACGGCATCGCAGGCCCCGCCGGGCCCGGGAGACCGGATACGGGCGGCCGGCGCGGGCGGCCCACGGGCCCAGGCGGCCCCGCCCGCGCCGGCCGAACCCGGCGGCGACTCGGCGTACTTCACCGAACTCCCGCCCCTGATCAGCCCCGAACCGCCGGCCGTGATCCTGGACGACGCACCGCCCGCCCCGGCCCCCACCGCCACACCCGGCCCCACGGCTCCGGCCACCCCGCCCGGCGGGCCGCGCACCCCGCCGGCGGTGCTCACCGGCGGCGCCCGAGGCATACCGGCGAGCGTCCTGGCCGCCTACCTCAAGGCCGAGCGGACGGTCGCGGCCAACGACCCCGGCTGCGGATTGCGCTGGCAACTCCTCGCGGCGATCGGCAAGGTCGAGTCCGGGCAGGCCCGCGGCGGCCGGGTGGACAGCACGGGCACCACCCTGACCCGCATCCTGGGACCCGTACTGAACGGCAACGGGTTCGCGAACATCCCGGACACGGACGGCGGGGCCTACGACGGCGACCCCGTCTACGACCGGGCGGTCGGGCCGATGCAGTTCATCCCGTCGACCTGGGCGGCCTGGGGCCAGGACGCGGACGGCGACGGCCGCCGGAACCCCGACAACGTGCACGACGCGGCCCTGGCGGCGGGGCGCTACCTGTGCGCCGGCAGCCGCGACCTGCGGCAGGTCGCCGACCTGGACCGGGCGATCCTCTCCTACAACCACTCGTCGGAGTACCTGCTCACGGTGAAGTCCTGGTTCGCCTACTACGACAAGGGCACGCACGCGATCCCGGACACTCAGGGCCCGGCCCCGGCCCCGAAGCCGCCCGCCAAGCCCCACCCGAAGCCCACACCGACCCCGCCCAAGCCAAAGCCGACGCCGAAGCCGACTCCGACCCCTGAACCGAAGCCGACGCCCAAGCCGACGCCCACCCCGACGCCGACCCCTCAGCCGAAGCCGACGCCCACGCCGAAGCCGACTCCCACGCCCACGCCGAAGCCGACCCCCACGCCGACGCCTACGCCTACGCCGAAGCCGACCCCCACCCCTACGCCTACGCCTACGCCGAAGCCGACCCCCACCCCTACGCCGACCCCGAAGCCCAAGCCGACGCCCACCCCGAGCCCCACCCCCACGCCGACCGGGACGGCGACGGAGGCTGCGACTGCGACTGCGACTGCGACTGCGACTGCGACTGCGACTGCGACTGCGACGGAGACGGAGACGGAGACTGCGCGGGAGGCGTGACTCCGCCCGGCCCGCCCGCTTTACCGCCCCGCCGACCGGGCGG
This sequence comes from Streptomyces sp. NPDC051211, assembly GCF_040689505.1. Taxonomy (NCBI): domain Bacteria; kingdom Bacillati; phylum Actinomycetota; class Actinomycetes; order Kitasatosporales; family Streptomycetaceae; genus Streptomyces; species Streptomyces sp. NPDC051211. Next base: position 123,476 of record NZ_JBFBAV010000011.1, on the reverse strand, counting down.
GGCGGCCGGGCGACGAACCGTGGCCGAGACGGTTCTCATCTCACCCCCGCGTTGCTACGGTGCCCCGTCCCTGACGCCGTATCAGATCTCGGAGGCTCCGGCATGCGCGCACTCGTCGCCGCCGCCATCGGGCTGGGCTTCGCGCTGGCCATCGTCTTCGCCATCACGGCGCTGGGCGTGCCGGAGGGCAAGACCTCGCCCAAGCCCCTGCTCACCACCGCGCCCGCCGCGCCCGGACAGTAGAGGAGGCCGACCGTGCGACGCCGAGCCAGCCTGGTCCTGCTCGCCCTCGCGGTGTTCTGCACCGCACTCGCGCCGCTGCTGCGCTGGTACGCGTACCCCCGGCTCGCCAAGATCCCCCCGAACCAGTACCAGGAGATCGTGCTGGAGGCGAAGGACGCGACCCTCCTCGACTACTTCGACGGCATGAAGCCCAAGAAGGTCGACAAGGTCACGATCATCCAGACCCTCAAGGGCAACGTCGAAGCCTCCCGCGAGATCGAGGCGAGCGCCGGCAAGGACGTGGTGGTCTGGGACGGGCTCTCCCACGTCGTGGGACCGGACGGGAAGATGGTCTCCCAGATACCCGAGCGGTACATCTTCGACGCCCACACCCAGGACCCGGTGCACGCCACCGGCGAGATGGTCGACGGGGACGAGGTGAAGCGCGAGGGCATCGAGTTCAAGTTCCCCTTCTTCACCGAGCCCCGCGACTACCTCTACTTCGACGCGCAGACCCGCACCTCCGCGCCGATCCACTACGTGGGCCCGCGGACGTTCCGCGGGATGGACGTCTACTACTTCGAGCAGACCGTCCCGTGGACCAAGGTGCCCATGCCGAAGAAGATGCCGATCGAGGGCATCGACCCGGCGACCATCGAGGCGACCACCGGAACCACCCTCTGGTACACGGCCAAGAGGATGTTCTGGGTCGACCCGGTCACCGGCGCGCCGGTCAACGGCGAGCAGATCATGGAGCAGGAGCTGCGCGGCGGCATCGCCGCGAGCGGCGAGGGTGGCAAACTCACCGCCTTCTCCGGGCACGTGAAGATGCGCGAGGACTACATCAGGCACACCGTGGACCTGGTTTCCGCGAACCGCACCAAGGTGCTCGCCCTGCACACGTACGCGCCGATCGGCCTCGGCGTCACCGGGCTCGCCCTGCTCGGGCTGGCCCTGTGGCTGGAGGCCCGCAGCCGGCGCGGGCCGTCCGGAGCCGAGCCGTCCGAAGCCGGGCCGTCCGGCGCGGGTTCGTCCGGAGCCGGACTTGCCGGTGCCGGGCCGACTATCCCCGCCTGAGCCTGGCGTTGGTGTGCCGGGTGGGCTCGGCGGTCGCAGGGTCCTCCGGCCACGGGTGCTTGGGGTAGCGGCCGCGCAGCTCGGCCCGCACCGCGCGGTAGCCGCCCTGCCAGAAGGAGGCGAGGTCGGCGGTCACGGCCGCGGGCCGGCCGGCGGGCGACAGCAGATGGACGAGCACGGGCACCCCCGGCGTTCCGCCCACCCTGGGGGTCTCGGCGAGCCCGAACAGCTCCTGGAGCTTCACCGCGAGGACGGGCTGCTCGGCGGAGTAGTCCACCCGGATCCGGGACCCGGACGGCACCTCCAGCCGCTCCGGAGCCAGCTCGTCCAGCCGGGCCGCCTCCCCGGTCGCCCAGGGCAGCAGCCGGGTCAGGTCCTGTCCGGCGTCGATCCGGCCCAGGTCGGCGCGGCGCCGGGCCCGGGACAGCTCGGGCTCCAGCCAGTCGCCGGCCCGCGCCAGCAGTGCCTCGTCCTGTACGTCGGGCCAGTCGCCGCCGAGCGTCCGGTGCAGGAAGCCGAGCCGGGACCGGAGCCCCGCTCCGTCCGGGGTCCAGCGCAGCAGGCCGAGCCCGTCACGGCGCAGCCCGTCGAGCAGGGCCTCCCGGACCGGTTCGGGGTCGGGGTCGCGCAGCGGGCGTACGGTCAGCTCGATCGCGCCCACCCGGCTCACCCGGCGGGCGACGACATCACCCTCCTCCCAGTGCACCTCCTCCCCTTCGGACAGCAGGTGCGAGGCAGCGGCCTTGGCGGTCTCCTCGTCGATCACGGCCGCGAGCCGCACCCGGGCGGAGGCGGAGTGCGCGGACCGGTCGGCGACGGCCACGGCCAGCCAGGGCGCGCTGCGCAGCCCGGAGCCGTCGCCGAGCTCGGCCCCGGTCCCGTTGGCCATCAGGAACGCGCCTTCCCCCTTGGCCCTGGCGACCCGCTCCGGGAACGCCAGAGCCGCGACCAGCCCGGCGGTGGTGTCGTCGGGCGGGGCGGGGGACGGGCTCCGCGCGGCGGTGCCCGCGCCGGGCCCGCCGGCGGGGGCGGGCGCAGAGGAGCCCAGGGCGCGGCGCAGCCGGGTCGCTTCGGCGCGCCAGCGCGCGGCGTACCCGTCGCCCCCGCGCCGCGCCGCCCGCCACGCCCCCGCCAGATCGTCCCCGTACTCCCGCGGCGGCTCCTCGCTCAGCAGCGCGACCACCTCCGCGGCCCCCGGCGGCCCGTCCAGCAGGGCGCGGGCCAGCCGCGGGTGCAGGCCGAGGCGGGACATCCGTACGCCCCGGTCCGTCGCCCGCCCCGACTCCGCGTCCACCGCACCCACCGCGGCCAGCACCTCCCGGGCGGCGGCCATCGCCCCGGCCGGCGGCGGGTCCAGCAGGGCCAGCCCGGTCGCGTCCGGGTCGCCCCAGCAGGCCGCCTGAAGGGCGAACTGTGCCAGGTCGGCGATCCGGATCTCGGGGGAGGGAAAGGCGGGGAGCCGGCCGTGCTCGGCCTCCGGCCAGCAGCGGTAGACGGTGCCCGGGGCCTCCCGGCCGGCCCGGCCGGCGCGCTGCTTCGCCGCCGCCCGGGACGCCCGTACGGTCGTCAGCGCGCCCAGTCCCCGCGCGTGGTCCACCCGCGGCTCCCGGGCCAGACCCGCGTCCACCACCACCCGGACCCCCGGAACCGTCAGCGAGGACTCCGCGACGGCGGTCGCCAGGATCACCCGGCGGCCCGCACCGGGCCCGGAGCCGGCCAGGACCGCGTCCTGGACGGCCGCCGGAGCCCGCCCGTGGATCTGCAGGACCTCCGCGTCCACCCCGGCCAGCTGCCCGGCCACCCGGGAGATCTCCCCGACCCCGGGAAGGAAGACCAGGACGTCACCGGAACGTTCCGCCAGCGCCCGCCGCACCACGGCGGCCACGTGCGCCAGCTGCGCCGGATCCACCCGCATTCCGTGCGGCGGCCGCACCGGCCGGGCCGGCGGGGACCACACCACCTCCACCGGATGCGAGACCCCGGCCGCCGTCACCACCGGGGCGTCGCCGAGCAGCCGCGCCCAGCCCGCCGCATCGGTGGTCGCGGAGGCCGCGACCAGCCGCAGCTCCGGCCGCAGGGCCGCCCGTACGTCCAGCAGGAAGGCCGCGACGGTGTCCGCGTCCAGGTGCCGCTCGTGGCACTCGTCGAGGATGACCACGTCGGCGCCGGCGAGTTCCTGGTCGCGCTGGAGGCGCTGGAGCAGGACGCCGGTGGTGACCACCTCCACCGCGCAGTCCGGGCCGACCACGCGTTCGCCGCGCACGGTGAAGCCGACCGAGGCGCCCACGGCCTCGCCCAGCAGCCAGGCCATCCGGCGGGCCGCCGCCCGGGCCGCGATCCGCCGCGGCTCGGCCACCACCACCCGGCGCCGCGGCCCGCCGCCCACCAGGCCGGCCAGCACCAGCGGCACCAGCGTGGTCTTGCCGGTGCCGGGCGGGGCGCACAGCACCGCGGTGCCGTGCGCGTCGAGCGCCTCCACGAGGGAGGGGACGGCCTCGCGGACGGGCAGCGCGTCCAGGGCGGCGGAACGGATCACGCGCCGTACCTCCTCAGTCCCGTTCGCAGACGAAGATCGCCGTGCCCGGGATCAGGTTGCCGCGCAGCGGGGACCAGCCGCCCCACTCCTGGCTGTTCCAGGCCGGCCACTCCGGCTCGACCAGGTCGAGCAGCCGGAAACCGCCCGCGACCACGTCACGGACCCGGTCGCCGATCGTCCGGTGGTGCTCGACGTACACGGCCCGGCCCTGCTCGTCCTGCTCCACGTACGGGGTCCGGTCGAAGTAGGAGGCGGAGACGGACAGGCCCTCGGGGCCCGGCTCGTCGGGGAAGGCCCAGCGGAGGGGGTGGGTGACGGAGAAGACCCAGCGGCCGCCGGGGCGCAGCACCCGGTGCACCTCGCGCATCACGTTCACCGGGTCGGCGACGAAGGGGATCGCGCCGTACGCGGAGCAGGCCAGGTCGAAGGAGCCGTCGCGGAACGGCAGCGCGGCGGCGTCCGCCTCGACGAGCGGTACGTCCCCGCCGATCCGCAGGGCGTGCTGGAGCTGGCGGTGCGAGAGGTCCAGGGCGACCGGGCGGGCGCCGCGGGCGGCCAGCCAGCGCGAGCACTGGGCCGCGCCGGCGCCGATCTCCAGTACGTCCTTGCCCTTCAGGTCCGCGGCCGGGCCCAGCAGGGCGGCCTCGGCCTCGTCCAGACCTTCCGGTCCCCATACGAAGCGGTCGTCCCCGAGGAACGCTCCGTGTTCGCTCTGGTACTCGTCGGCGTTGCGGTCCCACCAGCCGCGGCTGGCCCGGCTGCTCTCCGCATCCCCGGCGTCACGGCGCGTGGCCTCGGCGTCGTCCTGCGCGTCGTACGCGTCTTCCGGGGCGTAGTCCTCTTGGTTCATTGGGCCCATCGTCGTAGTCTGCGAAAAAGCTTTTGGGACGGGCTGAGGCGGTCGCTCGCCCACGAGTTGTGCCGGGTATGCGGCGATCTGCCCCGGGTGTGCGCCTTCGCGCATTGACCCTGTCCGGCTGCCCCCGTATGCTACAAGTTGCGCTGCGAGCCTGTGCTCCTCAGACCTAGCAGGCTGCGCTCGCTCTGTTGTTGTCCCCTCGGTTTTCGAGGCCCTCGCCGTTTCGTGCGGCGAATCCGGGCCTCCTTGGCTGTCCGGCGTATGCAGAGGCGATAAGGGCTCCCGGCGTAGCAGTACCTACGACCTTCTGTCCGTAACCGGAGCCCTTTCCCACATGACGAGCAGCACCGAGACCACCGCCACCACCACTCCGCAGGTAGCGGTCAACGACATCGGTAACGAGGAAGCCTTCCTCGCCGCGATCGACGAGACGATCAAGTACTTCAACGACGGCGACATCGTCGACGGCGTCATCGTGAAGGTCGACCGGGACGAGGTCCTGCTCGACATCGGTTACAAGACCGAAGGCGTCATCCCGAGCCGCGAGCTCTCGATCAAGCACGACGTCGACCCGAACGAGGTCGTCAAGGTCGGCGACGAGATCGAGGCCCTGGTTCTCCAGAAGGAGGACAAGGAAGGCCGTCTGATCCTGTCCAAGAAGCGCGCTCAGTACGAGCGTGCCTGGGGCACGATCGAGAAGATCAAGGAAGAAGACGGCATCGTCACCGGTACCGTCATCGAGGTCGTCAAGGGTGGTCTCATCCTCGACATCGGCCTCCGTGGCTTCCTGCCGGCCTCCCTCGTCGAGATGCGCCGCGTCCGCGACCTCCAGCCCTACGTGGGCAAGGAGCTCGAGGCGAAGATCATCGAGCTGGACAAGAACCGCAACAACGTGGTCCTGTCCCGCCGTGCCTGGCTGGAGCAGACCCAGTCCGAGGTCCGCCAGACGTTCCTCACCACCCTGCAGAAGGGCCAGGTCCGCTCCGGCGTCGTTTCCTCGATCGTCAACTTCGGTGCCTTCGTGGACCTGGGTGGCGTCGACGGTCTCGTCCACGTCTCCGAGCTGTCCTGGAAGCACATCGACCACCCGTCCGAGGTTGTCGAGGTCGGCCAGGAAGTCACCGTCGAGGTCCTCGACGTCGACATGGACCGCGAGCGTGTCTCCCTGTCGCTGAAGGCGACCCAGGAGGACCCGTGGCAGCAGTTCGCCCGGACCCACCAGATCGGCCAGGTCGTCCCGGGTAAGGTCACCAAGCTGGTTCCGTTCGGTGCGTTCGTCCGCGTGGACGAGGGCATCGAGGGCCTGGTCCACATCTCCGAGCTGGCCGAGCGCCACGTGGAGATCCCGGAGCAGGTCGTCCAGGTCAACGACGAGATCTTCGTCAAGGTCATCGACATCGACCTCGAGCGTCGCCGGATCTCGCTGTCCCTGAAGCAGGCCAACGAGTCCTTCGGTGCCGACCCGGCGTCGGTCGAGTTCGACCCGACCCTGTACGGCATGGCCGCGTCCTACGACGACCAGGGCAACTACATCTACCCCGAGGGCTTCGACCCCGAGACCAACGACTGGCTCGAGGGCTTCGAGAAGCAGCGCGAGGAGTGGGAGCGCCAGTACGCCGAGGCGCAGGTCCGCTTCGAGCAGCACCAGGCGCAGGTCATCAAGAGCCGCGAGGCCGACGAGGCCGCCGCTGCCGAGGGTGCTGCCGCCCCGGCCGCCGGTGCCGGCGCCGGTGCGGGCATCTCCGGTGGTTCGTACTCCTCGGAGTCGGACGACAACGCCGGTGCGCTCGCCTCGGACGAGGCCCTGGCCGCGCTCCGCGAGAAGCTGGCCGGCGGCCAGAGCTGATCGCAGCAGCGCATCACGCCTCGGCGTGAGCTGAGCTGAAACGGTAAGGCCCGCCCCCTTCGGGGGCGGGCCTTACTGCGTTTACTGCGTTTACTGCGTTTTCTGGGTGCACATGCATGCACAGGCGTGCACTGCGTTTTCTGCGTGCACTCCGTTTGAGCGTTGCCGGGCTGCCGCGTGGTGGCGATGGCGTCCTCCCTCGACTTGAGGAAGTGTGCGGCGTTCATGGCGCTTTCGTGTGTCGGGCGCGTCAACTGGGGAATGGTGCGGACTCCTTGGACGTTCCTGTCAGAGAACGCGGCGAGGAGGAGTGGTGAGGGTGCTGGATCCAAAGGGTTTGTACGCATGGGACGCGCAAGGCCTGGCGGTGGTCGACCTGGCGCTCGCCCAGGACTCGGCCGGACTGGTCATGCTCTACCACTTCGAGGGATACATCGACGCAGGTGAGACGGGGGAGCAGATCGTCGAGCGGCTCCTGGACACGCTGCCGCACCAGCTGGTGGCCAGCTTCGACGCCGACCGGCTGGTCGACTACCGGGCCCGCCGGCCGCTGCTGACCTTCCAGCGCGACCGCTGGACCGAGTTCGACGCGCCCAAGCTGGAGGTGCGGATCGTCCAGGACGCCACCGGCGCCCCCTTCCTGCTGCTCTCCGGGCCGGAACCGGATGTGGAGTGGGAGCGGTTCGCGATCGCCGTCCGGCAGATCATCGAGCGCCTCGGAGTCCGGCTCTCGGTCAACTTCCACGGCATCCCGATGGGCGTCCCGCACACCCGCCCCGTCGGCATCACCCCGCACGGCAACCGCACCGACCTGATGCCGGGCCACCGCAGCCCCTTCGACGAGGCGCAGGTGCCGGGCAGCGCGGAATCCCTGGTCGAGTTCCGGCTCGCCGAGGCAGGGCACGACGTCCTCGGTGTCGCCGCGCACGTCCCGCACTACGTCGCGCGCTCGCCCTACCCGGATGCGGCCCTGACCACCCTGGAAGCCATCACGGCGGCGACCGGCCTGGTCCTGCCGGGCGTGGCGCACGCGCTGCGCACGGAGGCGCACCGCACCCAGACGGAGATCGACCGGCAGATCCGCGAGGGCGACGAGGAGCTGGTCACGCTGGTGCAGGGCCTGGAGCACCAGTACGACGCGGCGGCTGGCGCCGAGACCCGCGGGAACATGATCGCCGAGCCGGCCGAGATCCCCTCGGCCGATGAGATCGGGCGCGAGTTCGAACGCTTCCTGGCGGAGCGCGAGGGCGACGGATAGCGGGGGCGGCGGATGGCGGGGGCGGCGCGGCCGCGATGGCCATCCTGGCCGTCGTAGCCGTCGTAGCCGTCGTAGCCGTCGTGGGCGTCGTGTGCGTCGTGGCGGGAGATTAAGCTGCGGCCCATGCTGAAGGTGGGCCTGACAGGCGGAATCGGTGCCGGCAAGAGCGAGGTCTCGCGGCTGCTGGCGGGGTACGGGGCGGTCATCGTCGATGCGGACCGCATCGCGCGGGAGGTCGTGGAACCGGGCACGCCCGGTCTCGCGGCCGTGGTCGAGACCTTCGGGGAGTCGGTGCTCACCCCCGAAGGAGACCTCGACCGGCCGAAACTCGGCTCGATCGTCTTCGCCGACCCGGCGAAGCTGGCCGCCCTGAACGCCATCGTGCACCCGCTGGTCGGGGCCCGGTCGGCCGAGCTGGAGGCCGCCGCCGGGCCCGACGCGATCGTCGTGCACGACGTACCGCTGCTCGCCGAGAACGGGCTCGCCCCGCTGTACGACCTGGTGGTCGTGGTGGACGCCGCGGCCGAGACCCAGCTCGCCCGGCTCACCGGGCTGCGCGGCATGGCCGAGGAAGAGGCGCGGGCCCGGATGGCGGCCCAGGCCACGCGCGAGCAGCGGCTGGCCGTCGCCACCCTGGTGATCGACAACAACGGGCCGCTGGAGGAGCTGGAGCCGCAGGTCCGCAAGGTGTGGGCGGAGCTCACCGCGCGAGCGGGCGCCTCCTAGGTGGTGTCCGAGCCTGAGCCGCGCGCCGCGCTCGCTGACGTGTTCATGGAATAGCGGGCGGGGTCGGGGCGTTGAAGGCGCCCGTAGAGGGAAGGAGACACACTGTGTCCGAGACAAGGCAGCCCACGCCGTCCTCCGCCAGCCCCGAGACGCACGTCATCGACTACCGCGCCGCCGAGCAGCTGCTGGCGGCCCGGGACCCGCGCGGCGCGGTGCGGCTCCTCGACTCGGTCATCGCGGCCCACCCCGAGAACACCGCGGCCCGGCTGCTGCGCGCCCGCGCCTTCTTCGCGGCGGCCCAACTGAGGCCCGCCGAGCTCGAGTTCGAGCTGGTGCTGGAGCGGGAGCCGGACAACGCGTTCGCGCACTTCGCCCTCGCCCGCACCCACCAGCGGGCCGGACGGCCCGGGCCGGCCCGCAAGCACTTCCGGCTGGCCGCTGCCCTGGACCCGCAGCCCGAGTACCTGGAGGCGGCCCGCTTCGAGGGCTGAGCCCCACCCGCGGGCCCGCGCCCGCTGGGGCACCTCCGGGTCCTCACCCGCGGGGCGGCTCGTACGGCGGGATGTCCGGGCCGGGCTGGTAGTGCGGCCCCTGGCGGATGTGCCGGACCACCATGACCAGGTCCACGACCACGATCAGGGCCAGCACCCCGCAGGCGGCCGCCCACCCCGGGCGGCCCGCCAGCGAGAAGGCGGCCGTCCCGCCGGCGGCCCAGAGCAGCCCCCAGACACCCAGCCAGAACCGCAGGCGCAGCGGGCTGCGGGCGGTCACCGGCTCGTTTCCGGAACGCATGGACCTCGCCTCCCGGGCTCAGCTTCCCGTGCCCTTCCATGGTCCCACCGGTGCCGCCGGCCCCCGGTCCTACCGGGTTCCCCCGCCTACCGGGTCCCCCCGTTCCCCGGTCCCCACGGTCTGCCGGACCCCCGGACCCCCGGACCCCCGGACCCCCCGACCCCCCGGTTCCTCCGACCCCCCGGACCCCCCGACCCCCCGGTTCCTCCGACCCCCCGGTTCCTCCGGGCCCCCGGTTCCTCCGGGCCCCCGGTTCCTCCGGGCCCCCGACCCCCCGGTTCCTCCGGGCCCCCCGACCCCCCGGTTCCTCCGGGCCCCCGGTTCCTCCGGGCCCCCGGTTCCTCCGGGCCCCCGGTTCCTCCGGGCCCCCGGGTCCCCCCGATCCCCCGGGTCCCCCGGGTCCCCCGATCCCCCCCGAGCCCCCGGTCCCACTGGGGACCCGTACGGCTACGGGTTGAGCTTGTTGACGGCCGTGGTCGTGGTCTTCTTGAAGGCCGGGACCGGGGCGTCGGACAGGTGTCCCATCTGGCTCCACTTCACGACGGTCACCGTGGAGCCGTCGCGCCCGATGCCGTAGAGGCCCACGCCGGGCTCGGACTCGGGGATCGAGGTGTGCACCCCGTAGACGTGCGCCCCCTCCTCGACCTTGATCTTTCCGTAGTCCTGCCAGGAGGCCGTGCCGCCCGGGTTGGTCCGCAGCCAGTCGGCGGCGCAGGCCGCCACCTTGCGCTCCAGGGCCGCGGCCAGCTTGGCGGCCGCGGCGCCGGAAGCGGTCCGCACCGAGATCTGCAGGGCGCCGGTGTCGAACTCGGTGCCGAAGGTGCGGTGCCAGGTCTTGGCCGTCGGCAGGGCGCCCTCCAGGCAGAACACCGGCCACTCGGGCAGTCCCGCGGTGACCGGGCCGGTGAACCACGGCGAGGTCGGGTGCGGGGGCAGGTCGCGGCCGGTGATGAACCCGGGGGCGGTGGCGGCCGTGGCAGTGGCCGAGGCCGTGAGGGTGAGGGCGGCGGTGGCCGCGAGGACGGCGGTGACAGTGGTGCCGAGGCGCTTGAGCATGGTGGTGCTCCCCGTTGTCGTGAGTGTGGTGCGGATGCTCGGTCAGCATTCCCCCGGACCGGGGTGTCGGGCGACGGATCGCGGCGGATTCGGGACACTGGAATGGCCGTACGTGCTGTCACCTGGGGGAACACCCCCGGCATGGAACGGCCGCTCGGGACGGTGCCAGGGGGTGCCGGCAGGGGATGGGGGGCGCGCCGTGGACGAAACGGCGATGTTTGCGCGGCTGATGCGGGAGCTGAAGGAGCGGTCCGGGCTGAGTTACGGGACCCTCGCGCGCAAGCTGCACACCAGTACGTCGACGCTGCACCGGTACTGCAACGGCGAGGCGGTGCCGACGGAGTTCGCGGCGGTGGACCGCTTCGCGCGGGCCTGCGGGGCCTCGCCGGGGGAGGCGGTGGACCTGCACCGGGCCTGGCTGCTGGCGGACGCGAGGCGAAGGGCGGCGGCCCGCGCGGAGCGGGTGCCGTTGGGTCGGGGCACGGCCGCGGCGCCCGGCAGGCCGGTCCACGGCACACCCGGCCCGGCGGACGAGCCGGGGCCGGGGCCGGGTGCCCAGCCTGGCCCCCGGCGGCCGGCGCCCGATGCGGGGCAGGGGCCCTTGCCGGCCGAGGGGCAGGCGGAAGCCACCCGACCCGAGCGGGCCTCCGAGCCGGCGGCCGGGGCTGCACCGGCGCCGGAGCACGCGCCCCAGGTGCAGCGGGGCACCGAGCCGCAGTACGGAGCGGCGGCCGGGGTTGCGCCCGGGGCGGAGCGGTCGACGCCCGCCGACGGGCCCGGCGGTGTGGTGGACGGCAGGGGGCGGGCGTCGGCCGGCGGGCCGGCGACGCCGGACGAGGAGGCGGACCAGAGCGCGGATGCCGCACCGGAGGCGGGCGTCGACCGGGTGCCGGTCACGGGCGGCGGGCCGGCCGATGGGCCTCAGGCCGTGCCGGCCGCGGAGGCGGAGCGACGTCCCCCGGACGCGGTCGTCGTACCGGAGGGTCAGGTGGCGGCGGTGCCGGCCGGTGGGCCTCAGGCCGTGCCGGCCGCGGGGGTGGAGCGACGTCCCCCGGAGGCGGTCGTCGTCGTACCGGAGGGTCGGGGCGGGGCGGGCCCCGACGGCGGGGCGAGCGGGGAGCCGGGCGCGGTGGCGGCGCCGGCGCCGGCCGTCGGGCTGGCCGATGGGGCTGAGGCCGTGCCGGCCGCGGGGGCGGAGCGACGTCCCCCGGAGGGGGTCGTCGTCGTACCGGAGGGTCGGGGCGGGGCGGGGCCCGACGGCGGGGTGACCGGGGAGCCGGGCGCGGTGGCGGCGGTGCCGGCCGGCGGGCCCAACGGCCACGGGCGGGGCCGTTGGTATCGGGGGCGGCGGGCCGTCGCCGGGGCGGCCGTGGGGGTGGCGGCGGTCGCGCTGGCCGCCACCGGACTGGCCATGGCCGGTTCCTCGGGAGCGGGCGGGGCGGACGGGGCCGCCGGCGCCCGGAGCGGCACCTCCGCCCCGTCGGCAGGCGCGGGCGCGGGGGCGGGCGGGCAGCAGCCGACCGGCACGTCCTCCGGACCGGGCCGAGGCGCCGACGGGACCCTGAGCCCAAGCCCAAGCCCGAGTCCGAGTCGGAGTTCTGGTCCGAGTCCGAGTTCCAGTCCGAGCGGGTCCGTTTCGGGCGGCACCGGCAGCGGCCCGGCGCCGGGGTCGAATGCCTCCGCGCCCCCGGCCGGCACCGCATCGCTGCGTACCGCCGTCCGCTCGCACGTCTGGACCAACGGCTGCGACCACGCCTATCTGCTCCGGCAACAGCCGCAGGCGGTGCCCCCGCCCCCGGTGGAGGCGGACGCACCGGCCTGGGCGGCGGCCCGGCAGGCCGTGCACGCCGGGCAGCAGATCGTCGAGGTGACCGTGCACGGCACCGGCCAAGGCGCCGTCGTCCTGCAGGACCTGGAGGTACGGGTGACCGCGCGGCGCACCCCGCCGCCCTGGAACGTCTACCTGATGTCCCAGGGCTGCGGCGGCTCGCTCACCCCCGCGGGCTTCGCCGTCAACCTGGACGCACCCCGGCCGCTGGCCCGTCCGGTCACCGGCCACGACGGGGAACGGCCCCTTCCCGCCCCGGTGTTCCCGCTGCGCGTCACCGCCGACGACCCGGTGGTGCTGCGCATCGAAGCGTCCACGACCGGCTGCGACTGCGACTGGTACGCAGAGCTGCGCTGGACCGGCCCGGCCGGCTCCGGCGTGACCCGCATCGACGACAACGGCCGGGCCCTGCGCACCAGCGCCGCTGCCGGCCGCCCCCAGTACGGGTACGCGAGCGAGCTGGGCCGCTGGTCCTCCGGCTGACGCCCGGCCCCGCCCAGGCCGGGTGTCTGTGCAGGTCAGCGGTGTTGTCAGTAGCCGGACCTAGACTCGGCAGCAGTGATATCCGCGCCGAGTCGGCCGAGGCGGATGTCCTTGCCGAGCCGAGCCGCGCCGAGTCGAGTCGAAACCAGAGCCGAGGGAGGGAGCCCGCCATGACGGTCGCACCGGGCCGCCCCGCCCCGCTGAGGACGGCCGACCCACTGCCCGCGCCCGGCGCCCCCATGGCCGGGGCGGGCTCCGGGCTCCGCCGGCGCGCCGCGCTCTTCCTGCACGCCGCCGTGCCCCGGGAGAGCCGCATTGCCTTCTGGTGCCCCGACGGAGACCCCCTCCCCGCGGACGCCGGAGCCCCCGTCGAGCTCACCGTGGTGCGGCCGCACGGCGCCGGCGTGCGGAGCCGGACCGTGCCCGCCGTGATCCTGTCCGTCACCGATGCGCTCCCGCTGCTGGTGCGGGCTGCCCAGGATCCGGCGGCCCACCCCGCCACCCGCTGCTGGGGAGTCGCCGCCCGGCAGGCCCTGGCGCTGGTCGCGCGGGGGCGCCTGCTGCCCGGCCTGACCCCGGAGGGGTACGACGCCTGGCGGGCCGGCCCGCTGGACGCCGCGGATGTCGCCCAGCTCCGCGCGGTCGCGGCCGCCCTGCCGTACGAGGGATACGCATGCCCCCTGGCCGGGCGCCGCCCGCTCCAGCTGCCCGAGCCGGAGGCGCTGGTCCGGGCCTTCCTCGATGCCGTCGCCGACACCCTGCCCCGCACCCCGGCCGCCCCGTTCGCCGTCGGCCGGCCCTTCGCGGCGGCCGAGCCGCAGCGGGTGCCCGGGATACAGGACTGGGCCGCCCAGGTCGCGGCCGGCTCCGACGCGGGCGTCGGCATATCGCTCCGGCTCGACCTGTCCTCGTACCGGCTCTTCGACGAGGCCGAGCCGGAGGACATCCGGCGCGCGGGCGCCGCCGTGGTCCAGCTGCACAGCCTCGCCGACCCGACCCTCGTCACCGACGCCGCGCAGCTGTGGGCGGGCACGGCCGCCGCCGGGTTCGGTCCGCGCACCCGGGTCGACGCCGTGCTCGCGCTGCGCCGGGCCGCCCGGGTGTGGCCCCCGCTGCTGCGGCTCCTCGACCAGCCGGTGCCCGATGCGCTCCCGCTGTCCGACCCCGAGCTGGAGGAGCTCCTCGGCACGGCCGCGACCCGGCTCGCCGACGCCGGGGTCCTCGTGCACTGGCCGCGGGAGCTCGCCCGTACGCTGACCGCCACCGCCGTGGTGCGGTCCACCGCGCCCGGCTCCGCCACCGACGGCACCGCATTCTTCGACGCGGCCGGGCTGTTCTCCTTCTCCTGGGAGCTCGCCCTCGGCGGCGACCGGCTCACCCCCGGCGAGATGGACGCCCTCGCCCAGGCGCACCGGCCGGTGGTGCGGCTCCGGGACCAGTGGGTGCGGGTGGACCCGGAGCTGGTCCGCAAGGCGCGCAAGCGGGAACTCGGCCTGCTGGACCCGGTGGAGGCGCTGGCCGTCGTACTCGGCGGCACCGCCGAGGTGGGCGGGGAGCCGGTGCCCGCGGTGCCGGTCGGGGCGCTGGCCGCCCTCCGGGACCGGCTGACCGGGGAACTCGCCCCGCTGCCGCAGCCGTCCGGCCTCAAGGCCACCCTCCGCGACTACCAGGCGCGGGGCCTGGCCTGGCTCGACCGGATGACCTCCCTCGGCCTCGGCGGCTGCCTCGCCGACGACATGGGCCTCGGCAAGACCGTCACCCTGATCGCCCTGCACCTGCACCGGGCCCGCCCCGAGCCCACCCTGGTCATCTGCCCCGCCTCCCTCCTCGGCAACTGGCAGCGGGAGATCGAGAGGTTCGCGCCCGGCGTCCCGGTCCGCCGCTACCACGGGGCCGGCCGCACCCTCGACGGCCTCCCCGGCGGTTTCGTCCTCACCACGTACGGGACCATGCGGGCCGGCGCCGCCCGGCTGGCCGAGCAGCCGTGGGGGATGGTCGTCGCGGACGAGGCCCAGCACGTGAAGAACCCGCATTCGGCGACCGCGCGGGCCTTGCGCACCATCCCGGCGCCGGCCCGGGTGGCGCTGACCGGCACCCCGGTGGAGAACAACCTCTCCGAACTGTGGGCGCTGCTCGACTGGACCACGCCCGGGCTGCTCGGACCGCTGACGGCGTTCCGGGCCCGGCACGCGCGGGCGGTGGAACAGCAGCAGCAGGAGGACGGGGCCAACGAGGAGGCGGTAGCCCGGCTCGCGGCGCTGGTCCGCCCCTTCCTGCTCCGCCGCAAGAAGTCCGACCCGGGCATCGCGCCCGAACTCCCCCCGAAGACGGAGACGGACCACCCGGTGTCCCTCACCCGGGAGCAGGCCTCCCTCTACCAGGCGGCGGTGGACGAGGCGATGGCGGTGATCGAAGCCAGCGAGGGCATCGAACGCCGCGGCATGATCATGAAGCTGCTCGCCTCCCTCAAACAGATCTGCAACCACCCGGCGCAGTTCCTGAAGGAGGACCCGCCCCGGATCCCGCACCGCTCGGGCAAACTCGCCCTGCTCGACGAGCTGCTGGACACCATCCTGGCCGAGGGCGGCTCGGTGCTGGTCTTCACCCAGTACGTCACCATGGCCCGGATCCTGGAGAAACACCTGGCCGCCCGCGGGATCAACTCGCAGCTGCTGCACGGCGGCACCCCGGTGCCGCGCCGCGAGGAGCTCGTGGACCGCTTCCAGTCCGGCGAGGTCCCCGTCTTCCTGCTCTCCCTGAAGGCGGCCGGCACCGGACTGAACCTGACCCGGGCCGCCCACGTCATCCACTACGACCGCTGGTGGAACCCGGCCGTGGAGGAACAGGCCACCGACCGCGCCTACCGGATCGGCCAGACCCAGCCCGTCCAGGTCCACCGCATCATCGCCGAAGGCACCGTCGAGGACCGCATCGCCGAGATGCTGGAGATGAAACGCGCCCTCGCCGACGCGGTCCTCGGCTCCGGCGAAGCCGCCCTCACCGAGCTCACCGACCGGGAGCTCGCCGACCTCGTCTCCCTGCGCAGGCCCGCATGATCACCGCCAGGGACGACCGCCGCCGCACCTTCGACTCCGTGCCGCCGGGAGCCGACCCCGCCACCTGGTGGGGCCGGGCCTGGACCGAGGCGCTGGAGCAGCTCTCGCGCGACTCCGCCCGGCTGGCGCGCGGCCGCGACTACGCGGCCTCGGGACAGGTCGACGCCATCACCGTCACCCCCGGCCGGATCGTGGCGTACGTCCGGGGCAGCCGCCCCCGCCCCTACCGCACCGAACTCGCCCTGACCGCCCTCACCGACGGGGAATGGAGCGACCTCCTCGCCGGCCTCGCGGCCGACCCGGCCGCTCTCGCCGCGCTCGTCGAGCGGGAGGTCCCGCGCTCCCTCGCGGAGCGGATCCTCCCCGGACCCGGCGATCTGCTCCCGCACTGCTCCTGCCCGGACACCGGCCGCCCGCCCTGCAAACACGCGGCCGCCCTCTGCTACCGCACGGCCCGCCTCCTCGACCAGGACCCGTTCGTCCTCCTGCTGCTGCGCGGCCGCGGCGAGCGGGAGCTCCTCGAGGAACTCACCCGGCTCAACGCCGCCCACGCGGCCCGCGAACAGCCGGCGTCCACCCCGGACTTCCCCGGCATCCCGGCCCGTACGGCGCTCTCCCGCGCCTTGGCGCCGCTGCCCGCCCCGCCCGCGCCGCCCACCACCGCAGGCGCACCCCCGGCCTACCCGGGGGACCCGGCCGCCCCCGACCCGCTCGCCCTGGACCAGCTCGCCACCGACGCGGCCGCCCGCGCCCTCGCCCTGCTCTGCACCGGCGAGGACCCGTCCGCCGGGCTCACCCTGTGGCAGGACGCCGTCCGGCTGGCCTCCGCCCACCCCACATCCGGCCTCACCGCCACCGCCCGCCGCCTCTACCGCGACCTGGCCCACGCCACCGGCCGCACCACCACCGACCTCGCCCGCGCGGCCGCGGCCTGGCGCCAGGGCGGCCCGGCCGGCCTCGCCGCCCTCGACGAACCCTGGGACCCGCCGGCCGGCCCCTTCGACCGTGCCCGCCCCGCCCTCCTCGCCGCCGGCCACGGCCCCTTCCGCCCGCACCGCAACCACCTCACCGCCGCCACCCGCCAACTCCGCCTGGGCCGCGACGGCCTCTGGTACGCCTACGAGTCCCGCCCCTCCGAATCCGACTGGTGGCCCACCGGCACCCCCTCCCCGGACCCGATCCGCGCCCTCAGCCCGGCCGCAGGCCCATGAGCGGTCCCGGAACCGGGACGAACGGGAGCCCGTCCGCTGCCCGGAATCGACCGAACATGGGCAAGCACGTCCGTGCGAAGGTGGGATCCATGACGTTCGATGAAGAGTGGTTACGTGCGAAGGGCGAGGCGACCATGCGTCACGCGTCCGCCGGCGGTAATCCCAGCCCTGCCCCCGGACCCCAACCGGGGCCGAGCCCATCAGCGGACGCAGCCGATCTCGGGCTGGCCGACGGACCGGTTCGCTCCTCGGCGTCCGGTCTTCGGACGGCGAATGCCGACGCTCGCGGCAAGTCGACGCTGGACGACGCGGAAGCGGTCGGCGGGCTACACGCAGGCTGGACGGCCGGCCCGGCCAGCGACGACTGCGTCGGTGCCTGGCAGCGCAGGCTGCGGGAGCTCGCCGACCTGGTGGACGATGCGGCCGACGCTCTCACCCGCGGCATGAACGTCACGATCGGCGAGGACCGGGCGATCGCCGACCGCCTGCGCGCAGCCGGCGGCGTGCTGGAGGACGTCTGATGGTCTCCGTACCCGAACTGAACCAGGCGGACCCGCAGAAGTGGCGTGCGGCAGCCGATGACGCGGTGGCCGTGGCGAAGCAGTGCGACACCCTTGGCGCGTACGCCCGCGAGGACGTCGCCCGCACCGTCAACCGATGCTGGACGGGAGACACCGGCCGCGCGGCCACCGAGACCTTCGTCAAGCACGCCGACGACTACGAGACGGCCGCACTGGCACTGCGCGGCATGGCCAAGGTCTACGACACCCTGGCCGATGCGATATCCGGCGCTCAGGGAGACCTGCGCAGTGCCCTGGAGTACGCGCGCAGCCGCGAGCTGAAGGTCGACGAGAGCGGCCGGGTGCAGCTGTCCCGGCCGGTGATGGTGCCGCAGGGCAGCACGGAGCATCTGGCCTCGGTCAACCATGCGCAAGGCATCATCACCGATGCGCTGCGCAAGGCCACCGACGCCGATACGGAAGCCGCACGCTCCCTCCGCACCATCGAGGGCCTCACCACCGTCTCGGACCCGAAGCTAGCCAGGGAAGCGCTCACCCCCGGCTCGCCGATCGCCATCGCCCTGGCCCTGGCGGGTGGCACGGACGGCCTGCACCCGATCAACGTCTCACCGATGCAGATCGCGGCCGTGAACCGCGCAGCAGCGGAAACCGGCATCAGCCGCAAGCTGCTGCTGGCGGTCCTCTGGCAGGAGCAGCAGTGGTACCAGAACTTCAGCCCCGGGCTGGGCGGTCCGCTGACCCAGGCCGGCCGGATCTTCAACTGGGCGCTCCAGCAGTCGATCAAGCCGGACAAGTCTCTCGGCATCACCCACATCAAGCCGGAGACGGCGCGCGCCACGATGCGTGAGTACCGGGAGTCGTTCACGCTGCCTGACGGCACCTTCCTCGGGGATCTCAGCGATGCGCAGCTCACCAAGTACATCGAGGAGAACCCGAACGAGGACATCCGTCTCAGCGCCTTCCACCTGAAACAGTTGAGCGAGCAGCCGTACGGGGCCGAAACGGACAAGCAGCGCTTCGTCCTCTACGCAGCCGACACTCCCGATGTACGGGAGAAGAACGAGCAGCACGGGGATGAATCGGGCGCCCGTGGCGGCGACATCAAGGTCCGGGGAGAGAACTGGGACCGACTGGAACCTCACCTCGACGACGCCATGGCGTGGCACGCGCTGACCGAGGAGCAGCGGGCCACCGCGATCCGCCAGCTGGAATCCCAGACACCGGGCGGGCACCATGTCTCGGTCGGCCCGATCTACGACGACGGCGCCGGCCCGCACACCGGCACGGGGACCGGTGCTCCGGAGCCCGGCACCCCGTCCCCGAGCCCTGGGCCCGCGCCGACTCCGCCGGGGAGGGACTGAGCTGTGAGGGCGCCCCTGGGAACGTCCTTTCGGGTAGCGGCGGTCTGTGCTGCGCTGGTCTTCGCGCTGGGCGGCTGCGGGATGCCGTCCGGGAGCGGGGAGGAGGGGCGGCGGCCGCTCGTGCCCATGCCGAGCGAGGTTCCGGTCGGCCCGGAGTTCGCCACGGCCGACGACGTGGTGGCGGCGATGGCGGCTGCGGGCATCACCTGCGAGGTGCTGAGGCGCCGGCCGGCCGCGGAGACCGCCGGGTCCGGCCTGGACTGTGTGGCCGTGATGGACGGGGCCCGGGTGGAGCACGACGTCCACGTGCTGAACCCGCAGCGGTTCAGCCGCGACGAGGTGGGCGACTCGATCGCCGCAGGCCGCGGCGCCCCGTACCACCACACCCTCGTGGCGGCCGGCAACTGGTACATCCGCGTGCTCGTACCGGACTACGCGCCGCGGGTGGCGAAGGCGCTCGGCGGAGTCGTCCTGGGCCCCCTGCCCCAGGGCGAGCGGGGTGCCGCGCCGGACGGTGTGGGGGCGCGTCGGCCATCAATCGTGAAGTAGGCAGGGCGGAGTACACGATGGAGTGAAATACCTACCGGCTCTATAACCCGTATGGGTTTACCGCGTTGTTTCCGGTGCGGGTGGAACGCCCGTGAACACTCCGGAAGGCAGGGAAGCTCATGCGTCAGGGTCGTCGGAATGGCTTGATCGCGGCGGTGGTCGTGGGAGGTGCGGTCTCGGTCGGAGCCGGCGGGTTCGCGTTCGCCGACGCGGAGGCGGGCGGGCAGGCGGAGCGGTCGCCCGGGGTGCTCGCCGGGAATCTGGTGCAGCTGCCGGTCCACGCGCCGGTCAACGTCTGCGGGAACACCGTGAACGTGGTCGGACTGCTCAACCCGGCCGCGGGAAACACCTGCGTCAACGCGGACGGGAAGGGTTCCGGGCATCCCGGGTCGCGGCCGTCCACGCATCCGTCCAAACCGGGGGGCGGGAATCACGGGGGAGCGGTCGCCGAGGGGGGCGGAAAGGATTCGCCGGGGGTGCTGTCCGGCAACGGCATCCAGCTGCCCGTGCAGCTCCCGGTCAACGTCAGCGGGAACTCGGTGAACGTGGTCGGAGTCGGGAACGGCTCCCACGGCAACGAGTCGGTGAACGGGACGCGGCCCACCACCCGGCCGCAGCCCGTGCGGCCGCCGGCCGTGGCCCGGCCCGTCACACCGCCGCCCGCGGCCGCACCCGCGCCCGCACCCCTGCAGCCGACGGGTTCCTCGCTGGCGCAGACCGGGGCCGACGGCATGGGCTACCTGCTGCCGGGCGGCGGGGCGCTGCTGCTCGGCGGGGCGCTGCTGTACCGCAGGTTCCGGCTCAACTAGCCCTGTCCGGGGCCGGGGCCGGGGCCGGGGCCGGGGCCGGGGCCGGGGCTGGAGCCCGGACCTGGGCCGTGGCCGGGGGCGGAATCCGCCAGGAGTCCAGGATCGCGTCGATCCGGGGCGCCAGCTGCGCCCTGGCCCGGAACCGGGGAGTTCCGGCCATCAGGAGCGCGTCGTACTCGGTGTCGTCGTGCCGGACAGCCGCCCGCACCGCGACCGAGACGGCGAGCTCGTCCAGAGCCCGGCCGGCCGCGCTGCGGCCCACCCGGCCGCTGCCGCGCACCGAAGCGTGAGCGGCGATGGCCAGCGCGCGGTCGGCCGGGCAGCCCGGGAACAGCCGGCGTATCTCGGCGGCGAAGGCCGCCGTGAACCGGATGTCCTCGGCGGCCCGGCGCGCCCGGGCCCGGTCCCGGTGCCGGGCCCGGGCGTCCGCGTCGGCCAGGCAGGCCCGTTCGGCCCGGGCCAGGGCACCCCCTTCGACGAGCAGGCCCTGCCGCTCGTACCGGCGGCGCCGCTTGTTGAAGCGGACGACGACGGCACTGAGCGAACTGCCCTCGCGGGCGCGGCGGGTGAGCGCGGCATTGCCGCGCGGCAGGTAGACGAGATGCCCGAGGTCGGCGCAGTCCAGGCAGCGCGGCACACCGGATTCGCGGACCAGGTGCGGGATCGGACCGGTCCGGCACTCCGCGCAGCTGATCTGCTTCAGCGGCTCGAACACCACGAGGTTCATGGAGAGTTGATACCGCCGTCCGGGGGCCTTATCACCTCGGCGCCGATGATGTTCGGTGTTTCGGGGAATACGCCGAAACGGCCGATATTCGTCCTACGGTATGACGATGCTCAAGACGCAGTGGCCGGCCGATGTGGTGGTCAACCAAATCACCCTCAATCCCGGCGATTCCACGGGCTGGCACTACCACCCCGTCCCGCTCTTCGCCGTCGTGATCTCCGGCACCCTCACCCGGGTCCTGCACGACGGAACCGTCGAAGTCAGCCGGCCCGGCGCGATGTTCGTCGAGGCCGCCGGCCGCGACCACATCCACCTCGGCCGCAACCTCGGCACCGACCCGGTGGTCCTCCAGGTCGCCTACACCCTCCCTGACGGTGCCCCGCTCACCGTCGACGTGCCGGACCCGACCTGCTCCCACGGCCGGAGAATCCACTGGCGCGGCCCCCGGCCGCATGGCAGTCTGGCGCTGCCGGGAGGGGCGTAGCTCAATGGCCAGAGCGCCGGTCTCCAAAACCGGGCGATGTGGGTTCAAGTCCCGCCGCCCCTTCCGGCGCTGACCCCGCCGCTCAGACGAGCCGGCGTATCTCTCCGCGCACCCGGTAGAAGCCTCCCGAGGAGGCATGCAGCCCGTCCACCACGTACCGGGCGCCCACCTCGCGGATGCCGCGAGGGAACTGCACGTTCCAGGAGGGCTCGAAGCCGCCCGAGACCACCTGCACCCGCAGTCGCCCGCCCTGCTGGACGCACTCCACCACCACACCGCCCGCCGGCGCCGCGGCCGCCGACACCGTCGCCACCGCGGCCGCGGACACGGCCGGGGTGTAGACGGGCAGCGCCGCCGCCGACTTCACGTCCACCGCCGTCGGCACCGTGCCCTGCTGGGCGGCGGCGATGGCCGCCTCGCTCGCATCCACGCACACCAGCGAACCGTCCGTGGTCACCAGGTACAGACGCTCCTCCAGGTACTGCATGGACAGCGCGGAACCGCTCCCGGTGCCCAGTTTCCACAGCCGCCGCCCATCGGCGGCGAAGCAGTACACCGAGGAGCTGGAGTCACCGGCGAACACATGCCGGCCGTCGGGGGACGTCGCGCACGCGTACACCGCGGCATCGCACCGGTACGAGGCCTCGACCGCGCCCGTCGCCTTCGAGAGCCGCTGCACCAGGTTCCGCCCGGTGCCCGCGTACACCGCGTGCTCCTCCTGCCAGCCGAACAGCACTGCGCCGCTGGTCGGCGCGTGCCACAGCTCGCTGCCGCCGTCCGCCGCGTACGCCGTCACGCCCCGGGTGTGCCCGTGGTAGACGGCGCGCTCGTCGGCCCGCACCATCCACGCGTTGCTGCCCTCGGACTTCCGCGACCACTGGTGCTCCTCCTCGTGGTCGATGACCGTCAGACCGCCGTTGCGATCGGAGACGTTCAACACGCCCTCACGGATGTCCAGCCAGAAGATGTCCACGTCCGGCGCGATGTCGTACGCCCCGAACGGCACCTTCGCCGACAGGTCGTACACCGTGCCGTCATCGCATCCCGCGTATATCCAGAACTCGTCCGCGACCAGGCACTTCACCCCGTCCGGCAGCGAGTACCGGGCCAGCACCTCACCGCCGTGGCTCAGCGTGTAGACGTCCCCCGCCTGGTTGCCGACCCAGCAGCGGTCCTCGTCCACGTGGATGCCGAAGGCCGAGGCGCCCGTCCGGAACCGCCACAGCACCGGGGCCACCGCCCGCGCCGTGGACGGCGCAGAGGCGACCTGGCGGCGGGTCACCGCCCGCGCGGCCCGCTGCCCGGGGACCGCCGGCGCGTACCCCTTGCGGACCTTCTCGCCGATCTTCTTCGCGGCGGCGGCCCGCGCCTTCTCGGCCGTCGGGAACGAGGAGCTCTGCAGCTGGCCGTCCGCGCCGATCCGGCCGTACCGCACCGAGACGGCCGTGCCGTCCACGGTCACCTCGTAGAACTTGTGCGCACCCCCGCCGTCCTGGGACAGCTCCAGATACGTCGTCTCGCGAGCCATGACAGACCCCTCCCCAAGGCCGGGCCCGACGGCTCTGCCCCGCCGGTGATCCCTCGTTGAAAAACGCTACGGGCCACCACTGACAATGGGACCGTGCATCAACTCGAAGCGATCACCTGGGAGCGGCTGGCCGAGCGCATCGCCGCGCACCTCGACGAACGGGCCTCCGAAGACGCCTGGTTGAGGGTGGCCGTCGACGGGGCGCCCGCCGCCGGCACCGGCCCCCTCGCCGGGCTGCTCGCGGACGCGCTCCGCCTGCACGGGCGTTCGGTGCTGACCGTGGCCGCCGAGGGCTTCCTGCGGCCGGCCTCGCTCCGCTTCGAGCACGGCCGGCAGGACGTCGACTCCTACCTCGGCGGCTGGTACGACACGGCGGCGCTCTGGCGCGAGGTCTTCGACCCGCTGGAGCCCGGCGGCACCGGGCGGGTGCTGCCCGATCTGTGGGATCCGGTCACCGACCGGGCCACCCGCAGCCGGTACGTCGAACTCCCGCCGGGCGGTGTGCTGATCCTGCACGGCCCGCTGCTGCTGGGGCACTGGTTCCCCTTCGACTTCAGCGCGCACATCGCGCTCTCCCCGGGCGCGCTGGCCCGCCGCACCGGGGAGGCCGAACGCTGGACCCTGCCCGCCTTCGCCCGGTACGCGGCCGAGACCGACCCGGCCGCGGCCGCCGACACCCTCATCCGCGCCGACGACCCCCGCCGCCCCGCCTGGACCGGCCTTCCCTAGAGGTGTCTTCGGCCTGCCCGAGGCAGCCCGGGACGGCGTCCGAGGCGGCGCCTGAGGCAGCGTCCGAGGTGGCGTCGTGGCAGCGCCCGAGACGGCGTCCGTGGCAGCGCCCGAGACGGCGTCCGAGACAGCGCCCGAGACAGCGCCCGAGGTGGGCCCGAGGCGGGCCCGAGGTGGTGCCCGAAGCGGTCAGACCGGGCGGCCGCCCAGCCGGGTGACCGCCAGTGCCGCCGCCAGGCAGCCCGCCCGGGCCGCCTCCACCGCCGACGCGCCCGACAGCCGGGCCGCCAGGAAGCCGCCGGTGAACGCGTCCCCGGCCCCCGTGGTGTCCACCGCCCGGGAGGGAGCCGCGGCCACCTCGGCCGTGACCGCGCCCTCCCGGGCCACCAGGGCCCCGGCCTCACCCCGGGTGACCACCACCAGCGGCACCCGCCGGCTCAGCTCCGCGGCGGCCCGCGCGGCAGGGGCGTCCGGCGGCAGGCCGGCCAGCAGCCGTGCCTCGGCCTCGTTGGGCAGCAGTACGTCCGTTCCCGCGGCCGCGGCGAGGAAGCCCTCCGTACCCAGCCCGGCCAGGAACCCCACCGACGCCGGGTCCACGCTCACCGGCACCCCCCGCGCCACGGCCGCCCGGAGCGCCACCCGGGCCAGCTCCCGGCTCGAATCGGCGAAGAACAGGTAGCCGGACAGGTGCAGATGGGCCACCCCGTCCAGCAGGGCGGGGGCCCAGTCGGCCGGGGACAGGCGCAGCGCCGCCCCGCTGTCGGTGAGGAAGGTGCGCTCCGCGTCCCCGCCCACCAGGGCCACCACGGTCCCCGTCGGCACCGCCGGATCGACCACCAGCCGGGGCCGCACCCCGGCCGCCAGCAGCGCCCGGTGGTGCCAGTCGGCCGAGTCGGTGCCCACCCGGGCCAGCAGACCGACATCGGCCAGCCCCTCGTGCGCCGCCCAGCAGGCCGCGTTGGCTCCGGCGCCGCCCGGCAGGGTGCGGATCCGGGCGGCCGTGTCCGTGGCCGGGGTCAGCGGCTCCGTATGCACCGCGACGACATCCGTCACCACGTCCCCGACCACCAGCAGGGCTCCGCTCACCGGGCCGCCCAGGCCGCCGCGATCCGTGCACCCAGCCGCACATTGCCGCGCACCGCCGCCAGATTCGCCTCCAGGGAGGCCCCGGCGGTCGCCCGTACCAGGAAATCCAGCAGGAACGGGGTCACCGCCTGTCCGCCGATGCCCCGCTCCCGGCACGCGGCGAGCGCCTCCGCCAGCACCCGGTCGTGCAGCGCCGGATCCAGCTGCTCCGCCTCGGGCACCGGGTTGGCGACCAGCACCGCCGACTCCGGCCCGCCCAGGCCGTCCTGAGCCGCCATCACATCCGCCACCTCCTCCGGCCGCTGCACCGTCCAGTCCACCGGCAGCCCGGAATCGGCCAGGTAGAAGCCGGGGAAACGTTCCGTCCCGTAGCCGAGCACCGTCACCCCCAGCGTCTCCAGCCGCTGAAGCGTGGCCGGTACGTCCAGGATCGACTTCACGCCGGCGCACACCACCGTGATCCGGGTCCGCGCCAGCAGCGGCAGGTCCGCCGACTCGTCCTGCGTCTGCGCGAACTCCCGGTGTACGCCGCCCAGCCCGCCCGTCGCGAACACCCGCAGCCCCGCCCGCGCCGCCAGGAAGGCCGTGGCGGACACCGTCGTCGCCCCGGTCGCCCCGGCCGCCAGCGCAGGCGCCAGATCCCGGTGACCCAGCTTCCGTACGCCCTCCCCGCCCGCGATCCGCTCCAGCTGCGCCTTGTCCAGGCCGACCCGGGGGACCCCGTCGAGCACCGCGACCGTGGCCGGCACCGCCCCCTCCGCCCGGACCAGGGCCTCCAGTTCGGCACCCACCGCCAGGTTCCGGGGACGCGGCAGGCCGTGCGCGATGATCGTCGATTCGAGCGCCACGACCGGCTGCTGCCGGGCGAGCGCCTCGTGTACCTCTTCGGACAGGACCGGGATCTCTGCGTGCTGTGGCATGTCCCCATCCATGGCACGGCAGCCGGGCCCCCAAACTCCCTCCCGCGCCCCTGTCCGAGTAGCGTCGTTCCCGGTCGACAGGGTGACGGGCCGGACCCGCGGATCGTGGACGATGTGGTGACCCTGGCCGGCGGCCCGCCCGGGCTAGGGTGACGCGCCATGAGCACCAGTGATCACACCACCGCACCCGCCCCCGCACCCGCCCCCGGCCCTGCCTCCTTCGCCGTCCCGGTCCCCGACGTCCCGGACGCCGAACTGGAGGTGGAGGACCTCGATCCGGAGCAGATCGTCTCCGGCTCGCCCGTGGTGTCCGGCAAGGTGCTGTGGGAGTCCGCGGACGGCAAGCAGCTGCGCGGCATCTGGCAGATCACCCCGGGCGTGGTCACCGACACCGAGGCCGACGAGCTGTTCGTGGTGGTCAGCGGCCGCGCCACCATCGAGGTGGAGGGCGGAGCGACCCTGGAGGTCGGCCCCGGTTCGGCCTGTGTGCTGCGCGAGGGCGACCGGACCACCTGGACCGTCCACGAGACGCTCCGCAAGGCCTACCACATCAGTCTTTGACGGCCGGCCGCCGCGCGGTGAACAGGGCCAGCACCGCCAGCGGGACCAGCAGTGCGGCACCGAGGACGTTCAGCCAGCCGTAGCCCGCCTGGGCCACGACCAGGCCGGCCGCGGCGCCGCCCAGTCCGGCCGCCGTGTTCATGCTCAGGTCGGACAGGCCCTGGACGGCGGCCCGGGCGGCCTGCGGAACCGAGTCGGTGAGCAGCGCCGACCCGGACACCAGGCCCGCCGACCAGCCCAGACCGAGCAGGAACAGGCCGGCCGCGCTCTGCGCGTGGCTGTCCCCGGCGGTGCCGGCGAGCAGCGCGGCGATGCACAGCAGCCCGCCGGCCAGACCGATCACCGAGAGCCTGCCGATCCGGTCCGCCAGCCACCCCCACACCGGGGAGAAGGCGAACATGCCCGCGATGTGGCCGCTGATCACCAGGCCGATCAGGTCCAGCGAGGCGCCGTGGTGGGTGCGGTCGAGCGGGGTCATCACCATGATCGACACCATGGCGGTGTGCGTCACCGTGACCGTGACCAGCGCCAGCCGGGCCCGCGGCGATGCCTTCACCGCGGCCAGGCCGGCCCGCAGCGACCGGGCCTCCGCGGCCTG
The DNA here is from genome assembly GCF_040689505.1 of Streptomyces sp. NPDC051211. Lineage (NCBI taxonomy): Bacteria > Bacillati > Actinomycetota > Actinomycetes > Kitasatosporales > Streptomycetaceae > Streptomyces > Streptomyces sp. NPDC051211. Next base: position 96,653 of record NZ_JBFBAV010000011.1, on the reverse strand, counting down.
CTCCGCGGGCTCTGCCAGGGCGCGGGCGGTCAGCAGCGGGTCGGGGCGCAGCAGGACGGATATCAGCGCGGCGGTGACCAGGAAGATGACGGCGGCCCACAGGAAGGGGCCCGCCGTCTCGGGTATGGAGGTCCCGGCGAAGCTGCGGCTGGCCGGGGCGGACAGGTTCGGACCCAGTACCGCGCCCAGGGTGGTGGCCCAGACGACCGTGGAGATCGCACGGGCCCGGTGGTCGGGCGTGGCGAGGTCGGCGGCGGCGAACCGGGCCTGGAGGTTCGCTGAGGAAGCGGCGCCGAACGCGGCCATGCCGAGCAGCAGCAGCGGGAAGTTCTCGATCGCCGCCGCGAGGACGACCACCGCCGAGCCCAGCGCGCCGATCAGGTAGGCGAGCACCAGCCCGGGCCGCCGGCCGCGCCGGGTCATCAGGGCGGCCAGCGGCAGCGACAGCAGGGCGGTGCCGGCCACGGAGGCGCTGGAGGCCAGGCCGGACAGTGCCTCCGAGCCGCTGACCTCGGTGGCCATCACCGGCGCCAGGGCGATGCTGATCGGCACCCCGAGCCCGCCGATGACCTGGCTGGCCATGAGGACCGCCCGGGTGCGGCGCTGGATCCCCGGGAGGTCCTCGGGGGAGACGGGCACGGTGTGCGGGGTTTCGGCGGCGCTAGTGGTCACCGCCGCAGTCTTGCAGCCCTGACGCGGCAGGGGAACGGGATATGCGGTGCTCGGGAGACCGGGCAGAAGGCTGCCCGGAAGACTGCTGGGAGGAGGGCTCAGAAGAGGGGCTGCGGCAGTACGCCTTCCAGCGCGAGCAGCGCCCGCTTGGTCTCCACCCCGCCGCCGAAGCCGCCGATCCCGCCGTCGTTCTCCACCACCCGGTGGCAGGGCACGACCACCGGGAGCGGGTTCGACCCCATGGCAGCGCCCACCGCCTGGGCCGCGCCCGGCTGCCCGACGCGGGCGGCCAGTTCCCCGTACCCGACGACCGATCCGTACGGCACCGAGCTCGCCAGCTCGCGCAGGACGAGGCGGTTGAACCCGGCCGAGAGCCGCCAGTCCAGGGGCAGCTCGAAGCGGCGCAGGCTGCCCGCGAAGTAGGCCGTCAGCTGGCGTATGGGCTCGGCGAGCAGGTCCTCCCGGCCCGGGTCCGGGCGCCGGGCGTCGGCGCCGAGCCGGGACACCAGCGGATCGGCGAGATCCGGCCGGTCCGGCTCGGCATGGAACTCGACCCGGACCAGACCCTCCTCGGTCGCGGCCAGGAAGAGCGGACCGATGTCGCTGGCGACCACGGTCCATTCGAGGCGCGGCCCCCGGGGCCGCTCGGTGCTGTCCACGCATCCACCGTACGGCGCCCCACTGACAGCGCCGACTACGCCGACTACGCCGACAACGGCGACAACGGCGACGGCGCTGCCCGGAACCGGCTCAGAACCAGCCCACGGCCTCCCTGACCACGTCCGGAGCGTTGGTGATGATCCCGTCCACGCCCATCGCCTGGACCTTCCGGGCGAGCGCCGCGTCGTCCACGATCCAGGTGTCCACCCGCATGGTGTCGCCGTGCGCGCCCCGCACCCCGTGCACCGCCGCGACCCACTCGGCCGAGATCGTGGTGTGCCACGGGTTGATCCGGTCCGCGAACTCGGCGTACCGGGCGAGGTCGCCGACCGGCGGGGTGCCCAGGAAGGCCGTGATCAGGTCGGGCCGCAGGCTGTGCACGGTGCGGACGCAGTCGGCGCTGAAGCTCTGGACCACCAGGCGGTTCCGCACGGTGTCCTCGCCGAGCCAGCCGGCCTGCTCCAGGACCCGCAGGGTGTCCCGCTCGATCCCCGGGTACAGCTCGGGCTTCTTGATCTCCAGCAGCAGCCGCTGCTCGTTGGACCGCACCCGGTCGAGGTACTGGCGCAGGGTCGGCACCCGGGCGCCCGCGAACTCGGGGCCGAACCAGCTCCCCGCGTCGAGCCGGGCGATCTCGGCGGCCGTGAAGTCGCCGACCTTCCAGGACGTGCGGTTCGGGAAGACCTTCTTCACGTCCGTGGTGCGGGTGAGGGTGTCGTCGTGGATGACGACCAGCTGGCCGTCCTTGGTGCGCTGGACGTCGTTCTCCACCCAGTCCACGCCCAGCTCGTAGGCCGCGTCCACGGCGGCGAGGGTGTTCTCCGGGGCGTAGGCGGACGCCCCCCGGTGGGCGTAGAGGACGGGTACGCCCAGCAGCCGGTCCAGCTCCGGTCCGGCGGAGCGGACCGCACCGGTGCCGGGGGCGGCGACGCGGGCACCGGCCGCGGCGGAGGGAGCGGTTCCGCCGGTCAGTGCGAGGGCCAGGCCCAGGAAGGCGGCGGTTGCCGCGGCCAGGGGTCGTAGGTACATGCGCGTTCCCCTCCTGTGTGACTGTTGCATTTGTCCGGGATCATGCGGTTCGTGATCAACGCGACGCCAGTGAACTACGACAAACGGCCCACGTCGCCGCGTGTCGGGGTGACTGTCGGTGGAGGGTCGTACGGTGGACTCATGCGGCCCGTATCGAAGATCGAACGCACGGTGGCCCCCTTCGAGGTGGTCAGTTCCTACCAGCCCAGCGGAGACCAGCCGGCGGCCATCGCCGAGCTGGAGAAGCGCATCCGCGCGGGCGAGAAGGACGTCGTACTGCTCGGCGCCACCGGCACCGGCAAGTCGGCGACCACTGCGTGGATGATCGAGAAGCTCCAGCGCCCGACACTCGTCATGGCACCGAACAAGACCCTCGCGGCGCAGCTGGCGAACGAGTTCCGCGAACTGCTGCCCAACAACGCCGTCGAGTACTTCGTCTCGTACTACGACTACTACCAGCCCGAGGCGTACGTCCCGCAGTCGGACACGTACATCGAGAAGGACTCCTCCATCAACGAGGAGGTGGAGCGGCTGCGGCACTCGGCGACCAACTCGCTGCTCACCCGCCGCGATGTGGTCGTGGTCGCCTCCGTGTCCTGCATCTACGGCCTCGGCACCCCGCAGGAGTACGTGGACCGGATGGTCCCGCTCAAGGTCGGCGACGAGATCGACCGCGACCAGCTGCTGCGCCGCTTCGTCGACATCCAGTACACGCGCAACGACCTGGCCTTCACCCGGGGCACCTTCCGGGTCCGCGGCGACACCATCGAGATCTTCCCGGTTTACGAGGAACTCGCCGTCCGCATCGAGATGTTCGGCGACGAGATCGAGGCGCTCTCCACGCTGCACCCGCTGACCGGCGAGGTGATCAGCGACGACCGGATGCAGTACGTGTTCCCCGCCAGCCACTACATCGCCGGCCCCGAGCGCATGCAGAACGCGATCCGCGGCATCGAGACGGAACTCGCCGAGCGGCTCGCCGAGCTGGAGAAGCAGGGCAAGCTGTTGGAGGCGCAGCGGCTGCGCATGCGCACCACGTACGACCTGGAGATGATGCAGCAGATCGGCTCCTGCTCCGGCATCGAGAACTACTCGCTGCACATGGACGGCCGCGAGCGCGGATCCGCGCCGAACACCCTGATCGACTACTTCCCCGAGGACTTCCTCCTCGTCATCGACGAGTCGCACGTCACCGTCCCGCAGATCGGCGCGATGTACGAAGGCGACGCCTCCCGCAAGCGCACCCTCGTCGACCACGGCTTCCGGCTGCCCTCCGCCCTGGACAACCGCCCGCTGAAGTGGGAGGAGTTCCTGGGGCGGATCGGCCAGACCGTCTACCTGTCGGCCACCCCCGGCAAGTACGAGCTGTCCCGCGCCGACGGCTTCGTCGAGCAGATCATCCGCCCCACCGGCCTCGTCGACCCCGAGGTGGTCGTCAAGCCCACCGAGGGGCAGATCGACGACCTGGTCCACGAGATCCGGCAGCGGGTCGAGAAGGACGAGCGGGTCCTGGTCACCACCCTCACCAAGAAGATGGCCGAGGACCTCACCGACTACTTCCTGGAGCTCGGCATCCAGGTCCGCTACCTGCACAGCGACGTGGACACCCTCCGCCGGATCGAGCTGCTGCGCGAACTGCGGGCCGGCGAGTACGACGTCCTGGTCGGCATCAACCTGCTCCGCGAGGGCCTCGACCTGCCCGAGGTGTCGCTGGTGGCGATCCTCGACGCCGACAAGGAGGGCTTCCTGCGCTCCGGCACCTCGCTGATCCAGACCATCGGCCGCGCCGCGCGCAACGTCTCCGGCCAGGTCCACATGTACGCGGACAAGATGACCCCGGCGATGGAGAAGGCCATCGAGGAGACCAACCGGCGCCGGGAGAAGCAGATCGCGTACAACACGGCCAACGGGATCGACCCGCAGCCGCTGCGCAAGAAGATCAACGACATCGTCGCCACCATCGCCCGCGAGGAGGTCGACACCGAGCAGCTGCTGGGGTCCGGCTACCGGCAGGCGAAGGACGGCAAGGGCGCGAAGGCCCCGGTTCCCTCGCTCGGCGTGCACGCGCCCAAGGCGGGCAAGGGCGCCAAGGCGGCCAAGGGCGCGAAGGGCGCCGGCGCGGCTGTGCCCACCGACCGGCCGGCCGCCGAACTGGCCGGGATCATCGAGGAGATGACGGAGCGGATGAGGGCGGCCGCCGCCGACCTCCAGTTCGAGGTCGCGGCCCGGATCCGCGACGAGGTGAGCGAACTGAAGAAGGAGCTGCGGCAGATGAAGGAGGCGGGCCTCGCCTGACCGGGCCCGCGGTCAGTAGGGTGGCCGGGTAGGTGGCGAACGAGAGGGGACAGCGCGTGACGGTCAACATGACCAAGGGCCAGGCCATCAGCCTCGAGAAGTCCGACGGGGGGACGCTGACCGCGGTCCGCATGGGCCTCGGCTGGCAGGCGGCGAAGCGGCGCGGACTGTTCGGATCCCGGACCCGCGAGATCGACCTGGACGCCTCGGCGGTGCTGTTCGCCGGCAAGGAGCCGCAGGACGTCGCGTTCTTCCAGCAGCTGGTCAGCAAGGACGGCTCGGTCCGGCACACCGGCGACAACCTGGTCGGCGGCGTCGGCCAGGGCGGGGACGACGAGGCGATCCTCGTCGACCTGGCGCGGGTGCCGGTGCACATCGACCAGATCGTCTTCACGGTGAACTCGTTCACCGGCCAGACCTTCCAGGAAGTGCAGAACGCGTTCTGCCGGATCGTCGACGAGACCAACGGCCAGGAGCTGGCCCGGTACACGCTCGACGGCGGCGGCGCGTACACCGCGCAGATCATGGCCAAGGTCCACCGGGTCGGTTCCGGCTGGCAGATGACGGCCCTGGGGATCCCGGCCAACGGCCGGACCTTCCAGGACCTGCTGTCGGCCATCGCATCGCACGTCTAGCAGAACGCACAACGGGGGAGGGGCTGCAGGATGACGGCCGAACTGGTCCGGGGGCAGAACCATCCCCTGTCCCGGAGCCGGGTGGAGATCAGGGTCTCGGCGGGCACCGCTGTGCTCGCCCTGGCCCTGCTCACCGACGAAGCGGGCCGGCCGACCGGCCCCGCCGCGCTGGCACACCCCGGCGCCCGGCAGCTGCCGGGGCTGGAGGTGCCCGGCGAGGCCGCCGGGCAGCACCGGTTCGCCGTCGACCTCGACGCGGTCGGCGAAGAGGTGCACAGGGTCGGCGTGCTGCTCGTGCTCCCGCCGAACGGGCCGATCGGCTTCGGGGCCGTACCGGCCTCCCACGTCACGGTGGCCGACCCGGCGGGCGAGGAGCTCGCCGGGTACACCCTGTCCGGCCTGGCGACCGAGACCGCCGTGGTGGCGGTGGAGCTGTACCGCCGCCAGGGCGCGTGGAAGGTCCGCGCAGTGGGCCAGGGGTACGCCGACGGGCTCGGCGCCCTCCTCACCGACGCCGGGCTCGGCGCCCCGGCGGCGGCCGGGCTGGCCGCCGAGGCACTGGGCGCGGCCGCGCCCGCGCCCGCCCAGGTACCGGTCTCCGGCGTCCCCTACCCGGGCACGCCGGGCCCGGCCCCGGCTCCCCCCGCTCCGACGCCCGCACCGGCCTCACCCGACGGCACGCTCGGCCAGGGAGGCGGTCACGGCCACGGAGGCGGACCTGGCCGCGGCTCCGGCACGACCGGCGCCCCCGGTACGCCCGGTACGCCCGGGCCGGCGGAGGGCGCGGGTCCGCCCACCATCGACTACGCGCATCCGCGGCGCTCGCGCACCGTGCCGCCCCCGGCCGCACCGGAGGTGCCGCCCGCGGCTCCCGGCGAGCCGCCCCGGCCGGTCGCCGGCGATGCCAGCGGCTGGTCCATGGACGAGCGGCTCTACAACCAGGTCTGGGGCATGTTCGAGGACCTGGCCCGGGCCGTCGCCGCCTACCGCAGCGCCGTCGAGTTCGCCGACTCCCGGCTCGACCGCGAGCTGGACGAGGTCCTGTCCGACCCCCGGCACCGCCTGGGCGGCTCCGGCAACGCCGCCCGGGATGCCGCCCTGGCCCGCCGTACGGAGCTCGTCGACCAGGCCAGGTCCGTGCTGGACCGGGATCTGGCCCAGCTGACCGCCGAGATCGAGGTGGTCGAGCCCGCGCTGCCGGCCGCGTACGCCCGCTGGGACAACCCCGTCTGGCACGCCCACCGCGTGCCCGGCCCGGGCGAGGACGGCCCGATGGCGCTGCGCCTCGGCGACCTCCACCTGCCCGAGTGCCCCGGCCTGCGCATTCCCATGCTGGTCCGGCTCCCGCTGGAGCGCGGCCTCTGGATCGACAACGGGCGCACCGGCTCGGAAGCGGCCATGGCCATGGACACCGACCGGCTGCGCCGGGCCGCGCTGGACATGGCGGTGGCGCACGCCGCGCGGATGCTCGCCGTCCACCCCGGCGGCGGGCTCGGCGTCCACGTCATCGACGCCGCCGGGGCCGGCTCGGCCGCCCTGGAGCCCCTGGTCCGGTCGGGGGTGCTGGCCGCGCCGCCCGCCGCCGGAGCCGCGGGCGTCAGCCGGACCCTGGAAGAGCTCACCCGGCGGGTGGACCTCGTACAGATGGCGGTGCGGGCCGGGGCCCCGGAGGACCTGCCGCCCGACCTGGACACCGGCGAGCAGCTGCTGATCGTGCACGACTTCCCGCACGGCTTCGACGACCGGGCGGTCACCCGGCTGCGCTACCTGGCCGATGAGGGCCCGCGGGTCGGCGTGCACCTGCTGATGGTGGCGGACCGGGACGAGGCCTCGGCCTACGGGCCGCTGCTGGACCCCCTGTGGCGTTCGCTGATGAGGCTGTCGCCCGTTCCGGACGACCATCTCGCGGACCCCTGGGTCGGCCATGCCTGGACCCTGGAGCCGGCCCCCGTGCCGGCCGGCAGCGCGGTGCTGGACCGGGCGCTCGCGGCGGTCGCCCAGGTCCGGCGCACCACCGGCGGGTGACCGCCGCAGGCCCCGCCCTGACCATCAGCTGACCACTCCTTGGGCATCCCTTTACCTTTCCTACCCCATACGGGTACTCTTGGGCCTGCGGAGGGGAGTATTCCCGCTGTTTCCTGCTGCGACGTACCCGTCAATACGGACCGCGATCGGTCCCGGGGCGTCGGCCCGCGGCCCTCGGGCCGCAGGTGGAAGAGACCTCCGGCAGCGATGACGCTGACCTTGTGCTCGAGCCATCTGCCGGAGGCGTGGAAGTAGTGGACGTTTCGTGGACCCTCTGGGTGCTGACCATTGCCGGTCTGTGCATCCTCATCGGCGCCGATTTCTTCATCGGCCGCAAACCGCACGACGTATCGATCAAGGAAGCCGGCACCTGGACGGTCGTCTGGATCGTCCTGGCTGCGCTCTTCGGCCTCGGCCTGCTGTTCTTCGGCAACGGCCAGGCCTCCCAGGAGTTCTTCGCCGGGTTCATCACCGAGAAGTCGCTCAGTGTGGACAACCTGTTCGTGTTCGTGCTGATCATGGCGAAGTTCTCGGTGCCCTCCCACCTCCAGCAGCGCGTGCTGCTGGTGGGCGTGCTGATCGCCCTGGTGCTCCGCGCGATATTCATCGCGGCCGGCGCCGCGATCATCTCCAGCTTCGCCTGGGTGTTCTACATCTTCGGCGCGTTCCTGATCTACACCGCCTGGAAGCTCATCCAGGAGGCGCGCTCCGACGATGAGGACGAGGAGTTCGAGGAGAACCGCCTCCTGAAGTCCGTCGAGAAGAAGTTCGGTGTCGCCGACCGGTACCACGGCACCAAGCTCTTCATCGAGAAGAACGGCAAGCGCATCCTCACCCCGCTGATGGTGGTCATGCTCGCCATCGGCACCACCGACGTGCTGTTCGCCCTGGACTCCATCCCGGCCATCTTCGGCCTCACCCAGGACCCGTACATCGTCTTCACCGCCAACGCCTTCGCCCTGATGGGCCTGCGCCAGCTGTACTTCCTCATCGGCGGACTGCTCAAGAAGCTGGTCCACCTCAGCTACGGCCTGTCCATCATCCTCGGGTTCATCGGCGTCAAGCTCGTGCTGCACGCCCTGCACGAGTCCGGCGTACACGTCCCGCAGATCTCCATCCCCGTCTCCCTCGGCGTCATCTGCGGCGTGCTGGTGATCACCACGATCACCAGCCTGATGGCCTCGAAGAAGCAGGCGGCCGCGGAGGCCGCCCGCCAGGAGAGCATCGACGCCTAAGCCCTTGTCCGGGCGGCGTGCCCGGTCCGGGTCATGCGGGGGCGGCCGCTTCGGCCGCCCCCGTCCGCGTACCCGCGGCCACCGCCGGATTGGTCTCCGGCAGCAGCGCGAAACAGCCCAGGCTGAGCAGGGCGACCGCCGTCAGGTACGCCGCGACACCCCACGGCGGACCCGAACCGTCCGCCACCGCGGTCGCCACCAGCGGTGTCAGGGCCCCGCCCAGCACCCCGCCCAGGTTGTACCCGACCGCGGCACCCGTGCAGCGGATCCTCGGCTCGTACAGCTCCGGCAGGTACGCCCCCACCACCGCGAACATGGTCACCATGCCGAACAGCGCCCCGATGAAGCCCAGGGTCATCAGCAGCGGGTCGGCCGTCCGCAGCAGGGCGATCAGCGGGAACATCCACAGGGCCGAGGCCGCGCAGCCGGCCAGGCAGAGCGGCCGCCGGCCGTACCGGTCGCCGAGCACCGCCACCAGCGGGGTGACCGCCCCCTTCAGGGCGACGGCCGTCATGATGCAGGCCAGCATCACCGTCCGGTCCACCTTCAGGTGCTCCGTCGCGTACGCCAGGGACCAGGTCGTCACGGCGTAGAACACCGCATAGCCGACGGCCAGCGCCCCGCCGGTGAGGAGCAGCAGCCGCCAGTGGCCGCGCACCACCTCGGCGAGCGGCGCGCTCGCCGTCTCCCGGCGCTCGGCGAGCTCGCGGAACTGCGGAGTCTCCTCCACCGAGTGGCGCAGCCACAGGCCGACCAGGGCCAGCAGCCCGGCCGCCCAGAACGGCACCCGCCAGCCCCAGGAGGTGAACTGCGCTTCGGTCAGGCCGGCCGACAGCCCCAGGGTGATGCCGTTGGCCAGCAGGAAGCCGACGGCCGGGCCGACCTGCGGGAAGCTGGACCACAGTCCGCGCTGCCGTTCCGGGGCGTGCTCGGCGGTGAGCAGCACGGCGCCGCCCCACTCCCCGCCCAGCCCCAGGCCCTGCAGGAAGCGGAGCAGGAGCAGCAGGACCGGCGCGGCCACGCCGATGCTTCCGTACGTGGGAACGCAGCCGACCGCGACCGTCGCCAGGCCGGTCAGCAGGAGTGAGGCGAGCAGGACGGGGCGGCGGCCGTAGCGGTCGCCGATGTGGCCGAAGACGGCCGATCCGAGGGGCCGGGCGACGAAGCCGACGCCGAAGGTGGCGAAGGCGGCGAGGGTTCCGGCGAGCGGCGAGAAGGTCGGGAAGAACAGCGGGCCGAGGACCAGGGCGGCGGCGGTGCCGTAGACGAAGAAGTCGTAGAACTCGATGGCGGTGCCGGCCAGGGAGGCGGAGGCGAGCCGCAGCATGGACGGCCGGGGGGCGGCGGGGGATGCCGGGGTGGTGGCGGGGGCGGTGGCGGATGTGGGAATGGCGGGGTCTGTGCCGGGGGAGTGATCTTCGTGCATGGAGCTCCAACTACCCCTTCACGCGCGCTCGGGGGGTGCGTTCGGTCACGCTCGACCGGAAGGAGTGCACCGTACCCCGGTGTTGACCGGGGACCGACGGGTTCTCGCCAGGCGGCGGACGCGCGGGAGCGCATGCCCCGGCCGGTCCTCCCGAGGGGTCGGGAGGACCGGCCGGGAAGGGATCACCAGCCGCGCTCGCGCCACTCGGCCAGGTGCGGCCGCTCGGAGCCGAGCGTGGTGTCGTTGCCGTGGCCCGGGTAGACCCAGGTCTCGTCGGGCAGCTGCCCGAAGATCTTCTCCTCCACGTCCCCGATCAGGCTGGCGAAGGCGTCCTCGTCGCCCTGGGTGTTGCCGACGCCGCCGGGGAAGAGGCAGTCGCCGGTGAACACGTGCGGGTGGCCGTGCGGGTCGTCGTAGACCAGCACGATCGAGCCGGGGGTGTGGCCGACCAGGTGGCGGGCGGTCAGCGTGACCCGGCCGACCTGGATCGTGTCCCCGTCCTCGACGGGCACGTCGGTCGCGACCGGGATGCCTTCGGCGTCGTACGCCCCGGCGTACGTCCGTGCGCCGGTCGCCTCGACCACCGCCTGCAGGGCGCCCCAGTGGTCACCGTGCCGGTGGGTGGTGACGACGGACGCGATGCCGTCGTCGCCGATCAGGTGCAGCAGGGTGTCGGGCTCCGCGGCCGCGTCGATGAGCAGCTGCTCGCCGGTGGCCCGGCAGCGCAGCAGGTAGGCATTGTTGTTCATCGGGCCCACGGCGACCTTGGAGATCATCAGATCCGCGAGTTCGTGCACGTCGGCCGGTCCGCCGACCTTCACCGCTCCGCTGTACGTCATGTACGCAATCCTAGAGCGGCGGGAGGGCCGGAAGGGGGCCGCCCTCGGTGGTCAGGGAGGCGCCCTTGTCGGCGCGGCCGGCCAGCCAGGCCAGCAGCTGCGGGGCGGTGCCGCGGACGGTGACGGCGGGCTCCCCGGCCGAGCCGGTGCGCCAGGTGCCGCCGTCGGCGGAGACCAGCTCGGTGGCCGGTACGCCGGCGTTGCCCGACCAGCGGTCGGCGAGGAAGTCGATCTCCCGCGCGGTGAACTCCGCCGGCAGGTCCGCCAGCTCGTAGCCGATGTTCAGGTCGACGTGGTGCAGCTCGACCTCGACGAGGCGGCGGAAGGGGATCCGGGAGGCGGTGTCGGTGACGCCGTTGCGGAGTTCGACGGTCCGGGACCAGTCCTGCGGGGTCTCGGTGGTGGCCTGGAAGCGGGTCCAGGAATCACGGAGGTCCGCCAGCTGTTCTTCCAGAGGCCGGTCGGCGTCGCGTGCGATGTCGGCGTCCCGGGCCTCACCGCTCACGTACATCGGGCGGCCCTCGAAGACGTTGACGAGGGCGTCGGCGTTGCGGGCGAGGTGGGCCAGGACGTGGCCGCGGGTCCAGCCCGGGAGGTGTGACTCCTCGGCCAGGGCGGCGTTGTCCAATTTCGCGACCGCGCTCAGCAGCCGCTCGGTGGCTTCACGTACAGATTGCAGGTCGTGCACATGATCAATCATGGGCCGACCCTAGCCGTCGCCACACGATCGGGTGAAGCACCCGGTCGAGTGCCGAAAATCGAATGCACGTGCTATACGCTCGGAAGTCCGGACTCAATCCAGACTCCATCCGTTGCCGAGCCGCCCCCCATACCCTGGGACGGGGGCCCGTGCCCCCACCCTCTCCAGAAAGGTGCGGACCGGCGTGACCGACCGTCTCATCGTTCGTGGCGCTCGCGAGCACAACCTGAAGAACGTCTCGCTCGACTTGCCCCGCGACTCCCTCATCGTCTTCACCGGACTCTCCGGGTCGGGCAAGTCCTCCCTGGCCTTCGACACGATCTTCGCCGAGGGCCAGCGCCGCTACGTCGAGTCGCTGTCCTCGTACGCGCGCCAGTTCCTCGGCCAGATGGACAAGCCCGACGTCGACTTCATCGAGGGCCTCTCCCCGGCCGTCTCGATCGACCAGAAGTCCACCTCGCGCAACCCGCGCTCCACCGTGGGCACGATCACCGAGGTCTACGACTACCTCCGCCTGCTCTTCGCCCGCATCGGCAAGCCGCACTGCCCCGAGTGCTCCCGCCCGATCTCCCGGCAGTCGCCGCAGGCCATCGTCGACAAGGTGCTCGCCCTGCCCGAGGGCAGCCGGTTCCAGGTGCTCTCGCCGCTGGTGCGCGAGCGCAAGGGCGAGTTCGTCGACCTCTTCGCGGACCTGCAGACCAAGGGCTACAGCCGGGCCCGGGTGGACGGGGAGACCATCCAGCTGTCCGAGCCGCCCACCCTGAAGAAGCAGGAGAAGCACACCATCGAGGTGGTCGTCGACCGCCTCACGGTCAAGGAGAGCGCCAAGCGCCGGCTCACCGACTCCGTGGAGACCGCCCTCGGCCTGTCCGGCGGCATGGTCATCCTGGACTTCGTCGACCTCGCCGAGGACGACCCCGAGCGCGAGCGGATGTACTCCGAGCACCTCTACTGCCCGTACGACGACCTGTCCTTCGAGGAGCTGGAGCCGCGCTCCTTCTCCTTCAACTCGCCCTTCGGCGCCTGCCCCGACTGCACCGGCATCGGCACCCGCATGGAGGTCGACCCGGAGCTGATCATCCCCGACGAGGACAAGTCCCTGGACGAGGGCGCGGTCTCCCCGTGGTCCCTCGGCCACACCAAGGACTACTTCCAGCGCCTGATCGGCGCCCTCGCCGGTGAGCTCGGCTTCCGGACCGACATCCCCTGGGCCGGGCTGCCGCAGCGCGCCAAGAAGGCCCTGCTGTACGGCCACAAGACGCAGATCGAGGTCCGCTACCGCAACCGGTACGGCCGCGAGCGGGCCTACACCACCGCCTTCGAGGGCGCCGTGCCGTTCGTCAAGCGGCGGCACTCGGAGGCCGAGAGCGACTCCAGCCGGGAGCGCTTCGAGGGCTACATGCGCGAGGTGCCCTGCCCGACCTGTGAGGGATCCCGGCTCAAGCCGATCGTGCTCGCGGTCACCGTGATGGAGAAGTCCATCGCCGAGGTCTCCGCCATGTCGATCAGCGAGTGCGCGGACTTCCTCGGCCGGCTCCGGCTGGACGCACGCGACAAGAAGATCGCCGAGCGGGTGCTCAAGGAGGTCAACGAGCGGCTGCGGTTCCTGGTCGACGTCGGCCTGGACTACCTGTCCCTGAACCGCGCGGCCGGCACCCTCTCCGGCGGCGAGGCCCAGCGCATCCGGCTGGCCACCCAGATCGGCTCCGGCCTCGTCGGCGTGCTGTACGTCCTGGACGAGCCGTCCATCGGCCTGCACCAGCGCGACAACCACCGGCTGATCGAGACCCTGGTCCGGCTGCGGGACATGGGCAACACGCTCATCGTCGTCGAGCACGACGAGGACACCATCAAGGTGGCCGACTGGGTCGTCGACATCGGCCCCGGCGCCGGCGAGCACGGCGGCAAGGTGGTCCACAGCGGCTCGCTGAAGGAGCTCCTGAAGAACACCGAGTCGATGACCGGGCAGTACCTGTCCGGCAAGAAGTCGATCGCCGTGCCGGACGCCCGCCGCCCGGTCGACGGGGACCGCCGCCTCACCGTCCACGGCGCGCGCGAGAACAACCTGCGCGACATCGACGTGTCCTTCCCGCTGGGCGTCCTCACCGCGGTCACGGGTGTCTCCGGCTCCGGCAAGTCCACCCTGGTCAACGACATCCTGTACACGCACCTGGCGCGCGAGCTGAACGGCGCCCGGTCGGTACCGGGCCGGCACACCCGGGTCGCCGGCGACGACCTGGTCGACAAGGTGGTCCATGTCGACCAGTCCCCGATCGGCCGGACGCCCCGGTCCAACCCGGCCACGTACACGGGCGTCTTCGACCACGTCCGGAGGCTGTTCGCGGAGACGATGGAAGCCAAGGTGCGGGGCTACCTGCCCGGCCGCTTCTCCTTCAACGTCAAGGGCGGCCGGTGCGAGAACTGCTCCGGCGACGGCACCATCAAGATCGAGATGAACTTCCTGCCGGACGTGTACGTGCCGTGCGAGGTCTGCCACGGGGCGCGCTACAACCGGGAGACCCTGGAGGTCCACTACAAGGGCAAGTCCATCGCCGAGGTGCTGGACATGCCGATCGAGGAGGCACTGCACTTCTTCGAGGCGGTGCCGACGATCGCCCGCCACCTGCGGACGCTGAACGAGGTCGGTCTGGGTTACGTCCGCCTCGGACAGTCGGCGCCGACCCTGTCGGGTGGTGAGGCACAGCGCGTGAAGCTGGCGTCCGAGCTGCAGAAGCGGTCGACGGGGCGCACGGTGTACGTCCTGGACGAGCCGACGACGGGCCTCCACTTCGAGGACATCTCGAAGCTGATCAAGGTGCTGTCCGGGCTGGTCGACAAGGGCAACTCGGTGATCGTCATCGAGCACAACCTGGACGTCATCAAGACCGCGGACTGGGTCATCGACATGGGTCCGGAAGGCGGATACGGGGGCGGGCTGGTCGTCGCCGAGGGGACGCCGGAGGAGGTCGCGTCCGTGGGGGCCAGCCACACCGGCAAGTTCCTGCGGGACATCCTGGGGGACCGGGTGTCTGACGCGGTGCAATCGACGCCGGGTCGGCGGGCGCCGGCCAAGAAGGCGGCGGCGAAGAAGACGACGACCCGGGCGCGCAAGGCGTAGCGGGGCGGGGCGCGGGGATCCGCTGCGCGCGGCTGTTCCCCTACCCGCCCCTTCCCGAACTGGGGGCAAGCCCCCAGCCCCCCGGTCCGGCGCTTCGCGCCGGGTGCGCTCAAACGCCGCGCGGGCTGCTTGCAGCCCCGCCGGCGCTTGAGGCGCGGGTCTGGGGCGGAGCCCCAGTTCGGGAAGGGCACCGCGCAGCGGCTACGCCGAGATGCCGACCGTCTGGCGGACGTACGCGGGCTCCGCCACCGCCAGGAGCAGCGCGTCCGCGACGTCCGCGCGGGGGATCGACCGGCCGCCGGGGACGTTGCCGCCGAACACCCGGCGGTACCGGCCGGTGTGCGGCTTGTTCAGCAGCCGCGGCGGCCGGATCACCGTCCACTCCGTGTCGCTCGCAGCGATCACCGCCTCCATCACCGCCAGATCCGCGTACAGATCCCGCAGCGCCCGCCGCAGCAGCGGCAGCAGCACGGTCCGGGTCAGCACCCCGTCCTCCGGCACGTCCGGACCCACCGGCGCCGCGCTCACCACGACCAGCCGCCGCACCCCCGTCCGCCCCATCGCCTCCAGGATCGCTCCGGCCGCCGGCCCCGTGACCGGAGCCGCCTTCGCCTTCTTGTTCGTTCCGGCGCCCAGCGCCGAGATCACCGCGTCCCGGCCGGCCAGCACCGGCAACAGCGCATCCGCGTCGGTGAGATCCGCGACCGTGGCGATCAGCAGCAGAGGGTGCGCGGGCACCCCCAGCCGGCCCGGATCACGGACCACCGCCGTCACCTCGTGACCCGCGTCGAGTGCCTGCCGGACGACCTCGCGGCCGACCCCGCCGCTGGCACCGAACACCGTGAGTTTCATGGGCCCCCCAGGGCAGTCAGCGATGAGTGGTCAGTGAAAAGAGGCGCCCAGTGCACCGGCGCGCCTGCATTCACTCATGCCGCGCTTCAGGCCCGGCGGATACGCACTCGAGCTCGGCCGCATGCGGCGGCTCCGCCCCCGGGCGGGTGCAGGTGATGGCGGCGGCCCGGGCCGCGTACGCGAGAGCGGCGGCCCAGTCCACCGGGCCCGGCCCGGAAAGCCGGTGCAGCAGCGCCGCGTTGACCGTGTCGCCCGCCCCGATGGTGTCCGCCACCCGGACCCGCACCCCCGCCGCGCGGTGCTCCTCGCCCGCCCGCGTGCGGACCGTCAGGCCCGCCGCGCCCCGGGTCAGGACGACCGCCGAGGCCCCGGCCGCCAGCCAGTCCTCCGGCCGTCCGCCCAGCCACTGGGCGTCCTCCTCCGACAGCTTCAGCACGGACACGTACGGCAGCCAGGACCGGAAGCGGGAACGATACGCCTCCGGGTCCGCGATCAGCGCGGGCCGGATGTTCGGGTCCAGCAGGGTGAGCAGCCCGCGCCCCGCCTCCCGCCGCAGCAGCGCCTCGTACGCGCTCGCGCCCGGCTCCAGCACCAGCGAGCAGGTGCCGAGGGCCAGCGCCCGCGCCCCGGCCGGAAGCCGCTCCGGCAGGGCGAACAGCCGGTCCGCGGTGCCCTGCGTGTAGAAGCCGTACGCCGCCGAGCCGTCGGGGGCGAGCGAGGGCACGGCCAGCGTGGTCGGCTCGGGCCCGCGCTGCACCAGCGACAGGTCCACCCCCGCCGCCCGCAGCCCGGCCAGCAGGGTCTCGCCGAAACCGTCCGTGGACACCCGGGAGCAGAACGCCACCTCGGCACCGAGCCGGCCCAGCGCCAGGGCGGTGTTGTACGGGCCGCCGCCCGGCCGGGGCAGCAGCGCGCCCGGCGGCTGCGCCACGGGCACCAGGTCGATCAGGGCTTCTCCACCGACGACGATCACAACCGGAACCTATACCGGCCGGGGGCGGCCGGACCCCCGCCGGTAGGGTCGGAACCCTCCGTACCGCCCGCCCCGCCCCTGGGAGAGAACCGATGTCCGCGCAGCCCGCCGCCCGCCGTACCGTGCTCAAGGGCGCCGCCGCCCTCGCCGGGGCCGCCGGCGCCGGAGTGTCCCTCTCCGCCTGCTCCACCGCGACCAACAGCGGCGGCAACACCCCGGCGACCCCCACCGCCCCCGTGGAACTGGGGCCCGCGGCCGACGTCCCGGTCGGCGGCGCCAAGCTCTACCGGGAGCGGAAGGTCCTCGTCAGCTGCCCGGCCGAGGGCCAGTACAAGGCGTTCAGCGCCCAGTGCACGCACGCGGGCTGCGTCCTCGACAAGATCGTCGAGAACGAGGGGAACTGCCCCTGCCACGGCAGCCGCTTCGACGTCACCACCGGCAAGGTGCTGCGCGGCCCGGCCGACACCCCGCTGCCGGCGGTACCGGTGCGCGCCGAGGGCGGCAAGCTCATCGCCGGCTGAGGCCACGGCAAGAGGCCACGGCAGGGGTCAGGGCCAGGGAAAGGGGCCAGGAGCCAGGGCCAGGGGAAGGGGCCGGGAGCCAGGGCCGGGGGAAGGGGCCGGGGCCGCGGGCCGGGTGCTCATTCCCAGTCCCAGCCGATGCCCAGGATGCCCCGCCGGACCCCCTGCTCCACCAGGTGCACGCTGCGGTGCCGGCCGCTCGGCGTCAGGTCCGCCAGGCCGGTCCGCGGGGCGCCGGGCCCGGCCTGGCCGAACCGGGTGCAGCGCACCGGGAGGGCTGCCTCGTCGAAGCGGATCTGGAGCACGTACTGGCCGCCCGCATAGCTGAAGCCGCGGATGTACTCGCTGCTGCTGCCCGCGGTGCCGTCCTCGAAGCCGTACCCGAAGACGTAGGTGTCCCCGCTCCGCAGCCGGGCGTCGAAGAGCAGCTCGGCGACCACCACCCCGGCCTCCCGGTGCCACCGGATCCGCCCGGTCCGGCAGTTCTCCTCCGCCCGCACCCGCACCCGGGCCGGGTCGCAGCCCGGGTCGCCGTGGTGGATGGCCAGGTAGCGGTCGACGCCGTCGCGGTGCGCCCGTACGACGTGCTGGGAGTCGCGGCCCTGCAGCTCGCGGCCGGGCCCGATGCGCACCCGCTCGTGATGGCCGAGGGTGTGCAGGCCGCCGTCCGCCGGCACCTCCAGCCCGGCCAGCAGCTCCTCCACGGCCGCCCCGACCCCGATCAGCGCGCGGTACGGGCGTGCGGCCGGCCGGACCGGCTCGGCCGTGCCGTCCTCCGGGCCGAGCAGCCGCGCCAGCGAACCGCCCGGCAGCTCCAGGATCTGCTCCAGGGCACGCACCGCCTTGAGGGACTCCGGCCGCCGGGGCCGCCGGGCGCCCTGTTGCCAGTAACTGAGGCTGGTCACCCCCAACTTGATGCCGCGGGCGGCGAGCCGGTGCTGCACCCGGTGCAGCGGCAGCCCGCGCGCGGCGAGCGCGGCCCGCAGTGCGAGGTGGAAGGGACCGGCCCGGAGCAGCTGCGCGAGTTCGGCGGAATCCGTTCGGTCCGCAGGGTCCGTTGCGCGGTTTCCGGACGAGCGCATGGCGGCTCCTTACGTGAACGTTCACGCGGGACGGGGCGGGAGGGGGCGCCGGTGACTCCTGTGGTCCAGGTGGCAGCGCGACGGCCGTTCACACCGCAGTCTCCCCGTTCACACTGCAATGTCACCGTGCATTGAAGCCTGTTGACCTGATCGCGACAACAGCCTGATGCTCCTGCACAGCGTCCGGACGCGCTCCTCCACCCCCACTTCCCCACTGGGAGGAACGCGATGCGCAACCGAAAGGGGCGGCTTTCCCTGGCCGCCTTCATCACCACTCTGCTGTTCGCACTGCCCGCCGGCACGGCAACCGCCGCCGATGCCGGGGCCGCGGACGCGAACGCCGCCCTCGCCTACAAACGGCTGAACATCACCATGCAGGCCCAGCAGAAGACCAACTGGTGCTGGGCCGCGGGCGGCAACACCATCGCCACCTGGTTCGGCCGCAACTACAGCCAGAACCAGTTCTGCAACGCCGCCTTCAACCGGCAGCAGGGCACCGAGTGCCCCAACAACCAGGCCACCCTCGGCAACGTCCAGAACGGCCTCAGCTGGGCCGGCATCAACCCCGGCTCGTACGTGACCGGATGGCTGCGGTACAGCACCGTGCAGACCGAGATCAACGCGAACCGGCCGATCGAAACGCGGATCCAGTGGTCCAACGGCGGCGGGCACATGCACGTCATCTACGGCTACGACACCGCCAACAGCTGGGTGTACTGGGGCGATCCGTGGCCCTCCAGCGACCGCTACAACTGGGCGTCGCACGCCTGGTACGTCAACAACGACACCTTCTCCTGGACCCACTCGCTCTACCGGATCGGGGCGTGACCGCCATGAGCCTCCGCGCAGCCGCCCTCACCGGCGCCCTCACCGCCGCCGTACTCGGCCTGGCCCCGCAGGCCGCCTCGGCCGCCCCCGTCCCGCAGCCGCCGGCCGCCACCGCCGAGGTCAAGGCCGCCGCCCGGCAGGCCGCCGGGGCGCCCGACAGCCTCGCCACCCTGTCCCGGTTCTTCGCCCGCGAGGGCAAGGTCACGCTCGCCGCGGCCCGGCCCAGAGTCGAGGGCGAGGCGATACCCGTCCACTACCTGTCCCCGGACTTCGTCGCCGGCAAGGCCGGAGCACCGGTGGCCCGGCTCGAGTTCCTGGCCAGCAAGGCGGTCTCCTCGGACGGACAGCAGGCCGCCCTGTGGACCGCGAAGACCGCGGCCGGCTGGCAGGTCGTCAACATCGCGACCGGCGACGACGAATTCCGGTACGCCGGGCTGGGCGCGGCGAAGCTGCCCGGCGGGACGGTGTTCCGGGAACCGCAGATCGACGCGTGGTACGTGGCCGGGGGCGAGCGGGTGCTGCCGCTGGACGAGGACGCGGTGCGGGCGGTCGGCCAGGGGACCACGCTGGCGGCGTACCGGGAGCGGGTTGCTGCGGCGTACGGGGACAAGTTGCCGGGGTCGGCGTATGCGAAGGGGGGGAAGGCCGGTGGGTACGCCGCTGTGGAGGCGGCGGCCTCCCCGGGTGGCTCGGGCGGACCTGGCGGACCTGGCGGAATCGCGGTGGCCGGGGCCGGGGCCGGGGCGCTGGCGCTGGCCGGCACCCTGCTCCTGCGCCGCACCCGCCGCACCTGACCCACGGACCCCTGGGGCCCCGCGCACCCGCTGCGCGGGGCCTTTCCCCACCCCGCCCCTTCCCGAACCGGGGCTCCGCCCCGGACCCCGCGCCTCAAACGCCGGCGGGGCTGGGTAGGGCTCCGACGCCGGTGGGGCTGGGTTGCTGCGCAGCGGCAATTCCAGCCTCGCCGGCGTTTGAGGGGCGGGGGTCCGGGGGCAGGCCCCCGGCAGCGGCGCCGCACCGCACCGCGTGTCGGTGGGCGCCAGTAGGGTGGACGGCATGGCCGACCCTTCCAGCTACCGCCCTCAGCCGGGGCAGATCCCCGACTCCCCGGGCGTCTACCGCTTCCGCGACGAGCACCGCCGGGTGATCTACGTCGGGAAGGCCAAGAGCCTGCGCCAGCGCCTGGCCAACTACTTCCAGGACGTGGCCGGGCTGCACCCCCGTACGGCCACCATGGTCACCACCGCCGCCTCCGTCGAGTGGACCGTGGTGTCCACCGAGGTCGAGGCGCTCCAGCTGGAGTACTCCTGGATCAAGGAGTACGACCCCCGGTTCAACGTCAAGTACCGCGACGACAAGAGCTACCCCTCCCTGGCGGTGACGCTGAACGAGGAGTACCCCCGCGTCCAGGTCATGCGCGGCCCCAAGCGCAAGGGCGTGCGGTACTTCGGGCCGTACGCGCACGCCTGGGCCATCCGCGAGACCGTCGACCTGATGCTCCGGGTGTTCCCGGTACGCACCTGCTCCGCGGGCGTGTTCAAGCGGTCCGCGCAGATCGGCCGGCCCTGCCTGCTCGGCTACATCGGCAAGTGCTCGGCCCCCTGCGTCGGCCGGGTCACCCCCGAGGAGCACCGGGAACTCGCCGAGGACTTCTGCGACTTCATGGCCGGCCGGACCGGGACCTACCTCTCCCGGCTGGAGAAGGAGATGCACGCCGCGGCCGAGGAGATGGAGTACGAGAAGGCCGCCCGGCTGCGCGACGACATAGGGGCGCTGCGCCGCGCCATGGAGAAGAACGCCGTCGTCCTCGCCGACGCCACCGACGCCGACCTGATCGCCGTCGCCGAGGACGAGCTCGAAGCGGCCGTCCAGATCTTCCACGTCCGCGGCGGCCGGGTGCGCGGCCAGCGCGGCTGGGTCACCGACAAGGTGGAGGCCGTGGACACCGCCGGCCTGGTCGAGCACGCCCTCCAGCAGCTCTACGGGGAGGAGACCGGCGAGAGCGTCCCCAAGGAGGTGCTGGTTCCGGCGCTGCCCGAGGACACGCCCGCGCTCAGCCAGTGGCTCGCCGAGCGGCGCGGCTCCCAGGTCAGCCTGCGGATCCCGCAGCGCGGCGACAAGAAGTCGCTGATGGAGACCGTCCACCGGAACGCCCAGCAGTCCCTCGCCCTGCACAAGACCAAGCGCGCCAGCGACCTCACCACCCGCTCCCGGGCCCTGGAGGAGATCGCCGAGGCCCTGGACCTGGACAGCGCCCCGCTGCGGATCGAGTGCTTCGACATCTCGCACCTGCAGGGCGAGGACGTGGTCGCCTCGATGGTGGTGTTCGAGGACGGGCTGGCCCGCAAGAGCGAGTACCGGCGGTTCCAGATCAAGAGCTTCGCGGGGCAGGACGACGTACGGTCCATGCACGAGGTGGTCCAGCGGCGCTTCCGGCGGTACCTCCAGGAGAAGCTGAAGACGGGGGAGTGGGAGCCGGAGGACCCCGAGGAGGGTGCGGAGGTCCGCGCCGAGGACGACGGGCGGCCCAAGCGGTTCGCCTACCCGCCCCAGCTCGTCGTGGTCGACGGCGGGCAGCCCCAGGTGGCGGCCGCCCAGCGGGCCCTGTCGGAGCTCGGCATCGACGACGTGGCCGTGTGCGGCCTGGCCAAGCGGCTGGAGGAGGTGTGGCTGCCCGGCGAGGACGACCCGGTGGTCCTGCCCCGCACCAGCGAGGGCCTCTACCTGCTGCAGCGGGTCCGTGACGAAGCGCACCGGTTCGCCATCCGGTACCAGCGCAACAAGCGGGGCAAACGGCTCAGGGTCAGCCCGCTGGATGACGTGCCCGGTCTCGGTGAAAGCCGTAAACAGGCCCTCGTCAAGCATTTCGGTTCGGTGAAGAAGCTGAGGCAGGCGACAATTGATCAGATCTGCGAGGTCCCGGGCATAGGACGCAAGACGGCCGAGACCGTGGCCGCGGCCCTCGCCCAGGCGGCCCCCGCAGGCCCTGCCGTCAACATGGCGACAGGAGAGATCATGGAGGACGAGGAGCCCGCAACCGCGGAAACCTCATCCGGACGGGGATCTGAACGGGGAGCCGAGAAATGACCGCGCACGACCGAGACGGAGCACAGGTGAGTACGGGCACGACAGTGGAGCCCGGCGAGGTCGCCGAGGCGGCCATCCCCGAGCTGGTGATCATTTCCGGTATGTCCGGAGCGGGCCGGAGCACGGCCGCCAAGTGCCTGGAGGACCTCGGCTGGTTCGTCGTGGACAACCTGCCGCCGGCCCTGATCCCCACCATGGTGGAGCTGGGCGCCCGCTCCCAGGGCAATGTGGCCCGCATCGCCGTCGTCGTCGACGTCCGCGGCCGCCAGTTCTTCGACGCCCTCCGCGAGGCCCTCGCCGACCTCGACTCCCGCGGGGTCACCCGGCGCATCGTCTTCCTGGAGTCCTCCGACGACGCCCTGGTCCGCCGCTTCGAGTCGGTCCGCCGCCCGCACCCCCTGCAGGGCGACGGCCGCATCGTCGACGGCATCGCCGCAGAGCGCGACCTGCTGCGCGAGCTGCGCGGCGACGCCGACCTGGTGATCGACACCTCCAGCCTGAACGTGCACGAGCTGCGCGCCAAGATGGACGCCCAGTTCGCCGGCGACGAGGAGCCCGAGCTCCGCGCCACCGTCATGTCCTTCGGCTACAAGTACGGCCTCCCGGTCGACGCCGACCTGGTCGTGGACTGCCGCTTCATCCCCAACCCGCACTGGGTGCCGGAGCTGCGCCCGTTCACCGGCCTCAACGAGGAGGTGTCCGGCTACGTCTTCAACCAGCCCGGCGCCAAGGAGTTCCTCGACCGGTACGCCGAACTGCTCCAGCTCATCGCCACCGGCTACCGCCGCGAGGGCAAGCGCTACGTGACCATCGCGGTCGGCTGCACCGGCGGTAAGCACCGCAGTGTCGCCGTGTCCGAGAAGCTCGCAGCACGCCTCGCCTCCGAGGGAGTCGAGACCGTCGTCGTACACCGGGACATGGGGCGCGAGTGACCGGACGGAGCCTGCGGCTGCGCCGCCTGCGCCGGCTGATCCTGGGACGTGACGAGACGTCCCGGGCGGCCCGCCGTCGCGGCGCCCAGCCCAAGGTGGTCGCCCTCGGCGGCGGCATGGGCCTGTCGGCCTCGCTGGCCGCGCTGCGCCGCATCACCGGCGACCTGACGGCCGTGGTGACCGTCGCCGACGACGGCGGCTCCAGCGGCCGGCTCCGGGAGGAGCTCGGCGTGCTGCCCCCCGGCGACCTGCGCAAGGCGCTGGCCGCGCTGTGCGGGGACGACGACTGGGGCCAGACCTGGTCCCGGGTGATCCGGCACCGCTTCGAGTCCGAGGGCGACCTGCACGGGCACGCGGTCGGCAACCTGCTGATCGTCGCCTTGTGGGAGCAGCTCGGCGACCCCGTCCAGGCCCTCGACCTGGTCGGCAAGTTGCTCGGCGCGCACGGCCGGGTCCTGCCGATGTCGGCCGTCCCGCTGGAGCTCCAGGCCCTGGTGCGCGGCCACGACCCGGCCCGCCCGCAGGAGGTGGACACCGTCCGCGGGCAGGCCACGGTGGCCCTCACCCCGGGCGAGGTGCAGTCCGTCCACGTCGTGCCGCACGGCCCGCCGGCCGTGCCGGAGGCCGTCGAGGCGGTCCTCGATGCCGACTGGGTGGTGCTCGGCCCGGGCTCCTGGTTCTCCTCCGTGATCCCGCACCTGCTGGTGCCGGAACTGCTCGACGCGCTGTCCCGGACGAAGGCCCGGCGGGTCCTCTCGCTGAACCTCGCACCGCAGCCCGGCGAAACAGAGGGCTTCTCTCCGCAGCGTCATTTGGAGGTTTTGGCCCGACACGCCCCTAAACTCGCCCTGGACGTGGTGCTGGCCGACCAGGCCGCCGTGCCCGACCGCGAGTCCCTCGCCGATGCCGCAAAACGCTTCGGTGCCGCGGTCGAGCTGGCGCCGGTGGCCAGGGAAGACGGCTCTCCGAAGCACGACCCGGAGCTGCTGGCCGCTGCGTACGACCGTATTTTTCGGATGCATGGAAGGATCGGCCCATGGCGATGACGCCAGCGGTGAAGGATGAGATCTCCCGGCTCCCCGTCACCCGGACCTGCTGCAGGAAGGCGGAGGTCTCGGCGATTCTTCGGTTCGCGGGCGGGCTGCACCTGGTGAGCGGGCGGATCGTCATCGAGGCGGAGCTGGACACCGGGATCGCGGCCCGCCGGCTGCGCAAGGACATCCTGGAGATCTTCGGCCACTCCTCGGACCTGGTGGTGATGGCCCCGGGAGGTCTGCGGCGCGGCAGCCGGTACGTCGTACGGGTCGTCGCCGGCGGGGACCAGCTGGCCCGCCAGACCGGGCTCGTGGACGGCCGCGGACGGCCCATCCGGGGTCTCCCCCCGCAGGTGGTCTCCGGGGCCACCTGTGACGCCGAGGCGGCCTGGCGCGGTGCATTCCTGGCCCACGGCTCGCTGACCGAGCCCGGCCGGTCCTCCTCCCTGGAGGTCACCTGCCCCGGCCCGGAGGCCGCCCTGGCCCTGGTGGGTGCCGCCCGGCGGCTCTCCATCGCCGCCAAGGCGCGCGAGGTGCGCGGCGTGGACCGGGTCGTGGTCCGGGACGGCGACGCGATCGGCGCCCTGCTGACCCGGCTCGGCGCCCACGAGTCGGTGCTGGCCTGGGAGGAGCGGCGGATGCGCCGCGAGGTGCGGGCCACCGCCAACCGGCTCGCCAACTTCGACGACGCCAACCTGCGCCGCTCGGCGCGGGCCGCCGTGGCCGCCGGCGCCCGGGTGCAGCGCGCCCTGGAGATCCTCGGCGAGGAGGTCCCCGAGCACCTCGCCGCGGCCGGCCGGCTGCGCATGGAGCACAAGCAGGCCTCCCTGGAGGAACTCGGTGCGCTCGCCGACCCGCCGCTGACCAAGGACGCGGTCGCCGGCCGGATCCGGCGCCTGCTGGCGATGGCCGACAAGCGCGCCCAGGACCTCGGCGTCCCGGGCACCGAGTCGAACCTCAGCGAGGAGATGGCCGACAACCTCGCGGGCTGACCCCCCCGGTGTGGGCAGTCGTTCCGCCGGGGCGGAACGGGTGGGCACACCGGAACGGCGGCCCGCAGGGACCGCGCAGCGTGAACGGCCACCGCCCTCAGGGCGGTGGCCGTTGCCGTACCCGGGGCCCGGGCCGCGGGCCGGGGCCGGGGGCACGCTGCGCGACCGGCGCGGGCCGTCGTGCCGTGTGCCCACCCGTGCCGCCCTGCGGCACGACTGCCCACACGGCGCGCCCGCACGGCCGGGGGTGGGAAAAACGCCGCGCGCGCCGGTACGCCCCATTGACATGGGCACGGAGGGTCGTGAGCCTGGCCTGCGAAACGCAATGCTTTCGTGGCTGACGACGCCCAGGGGGGCATATGAGGCACCGCGCGAGAACGATCCTCGCGGCCAGCGCACTCGTCTTCGGTTCACTCGCCGCCTTACCCGTGGCGGCCCAGGCCCAGCCCGGCGCCGACCGGGGCCAGGCCCGCGACGAGGTACGGGTCTACGACGCAGACATCACCCGGGAGCAGGTCCCGCTCGTCCTCGCCGCCGGCCAGGACGCACACGAGCTCTCCGAACAGGCCCCCGCCCAGGGCACCGCCCGGGTCGAGCTCTTCCTCACCGGAGCCCAGGCCGAGCAGCTCGGCGCCCAGGGCGTCAAACTCGCCGAACGCAAGGCGAAAGCCGGCGCCTCGGCCCGCGCCCGGGCCGCCGGGGACGGCGTGTTCCGCCCCTACAGCGGCAAGGGCGGACTGGCCGAGGAGATCGTCCGCACCGGCCAGGCCAACCCGGGGATCACCAAGGTCGTCTCCATCGGCAAGACCGTGCAGGGCAAGGACATCCTGGCCGTCAAGGTCAGCAAGAACGCCCGCCGGGCCGCGGACGGCTCGAAGCCGTCCGTGCTCTACATGTCCAACCAGCACGCCCGCGAGTGGATCACGCCGGAGATGACCAGGCGGCTGCTCCACCACTACGTCGACAACTACGGCAAGGACCAGCGCATCACCCGGCTGATCGACTCCACCGAGCTGTGGTTCGTGCTCTCCGCCAACCCGGACGGGTACGACTACACGCACGCCCCCGACGGCCGGCGGCTGTGGCGGAAGAACCTCCGCGACAACAACGGCGACGGCAAGATCACCACTGGAGACGGGGTCGACCTCAACCGGAACTTCGCCTACAAGTGGGGCTACGACAACGAGGGCTCCTCGCCGAACCAGTCCAGCGAGACCTTCCGCGGAGCCGGCCCGAACTCCGAGCCCGAGACCGTCGCCCTGGACCGCTTCCAGAAGCGCATCGGCTTCGAGTACGGCATCAACTACCACTCCGCCGCCGAGCTGCTCCTGTACGGCGTGGGCTGGCAGGTGGCCACTCCCACCCCCGACGACGTGCTCTACAAGGCACTCGCCGGCACCCCGGAGAACCCGGCCGTCCCCGGCTACCACCCGCAGCTCTCCTCCGAGCTGTACACCACCAACGGCGAGGCCGACGGCCACGCCGCCAACGTCAACGGCATGATGATGTTCACGCCGGAGATGACGACCTGCCGGACCGCCTCCCAGGCCGACCCGGACGACCCGTGGAAGCCCGAGGACTGCGCCTCCGGCTTCAACTTCCCCGACGACGAGAAGCTCATCCAGGCGGAGTTCGCCAAGAACATCCCCTTCGCGCTGTCCGTCGCCGAGACCGCCGGCCACCCCGACCGGCCCTCCTCCACCGTGGGCCTGAGCGCGGCCGACTTCACCCCCGACGCGTTCACCACCTCCTGGGCCGGCCGCGGCCAGGACCAGGAGATCGCGGTCACCGCCCGCAAGTCCTTGCGGGACAAGGAGCTCAACTACCGCATCAACGGCGGCCGCACCCACGACGAGGACCTCGAGGCCTGGAAGGGCGGCGAGACCTACGGCGGCGAGGACAACAACTGGTTCGACGAGTACCGGGCCGAGGTCGACGGGGCCCGTCCCGGAGACCGGGTAGAGATCTGGTTCACCGGCCGCGACCGGACCACCGGCAAGCAGGTCTCCAGCGAGCACTTCACCTACACCGTGGCCGACCGGCCCCGCGCCGACGTCCTGGTGATCGCGGAGGAGGGGGCGAAGGCCCAGCACGCCCAGGCCTACGTCGACGCGCTGCGCGCCAACGGCAAGTCGGCCGCCGTCTGGGACGTCGCCGTCCAGGGCGCCCCGCACCGGCTCGGAGTGCTGTCCCACTTCTCCACGGCCGTGCACTACACGGGCGCCCAGGTGCCCGGCGGACCCACCCAGCTCGCCCTCCGCGCCTTCCTCAACGAGGGCGGCAAGCTGATCGAAGCCGGCGAGCGGGCGGGCGGCAACGCCCAGGTCGGCCCCGCCGTCACCGACGACTTCAGCCAGTACTACCTGGGTGCCTACGGGCGGGCCGGGACCAAGGGACCGACCGGCTTCACCGGCACCGGCACCCTGTCCGGAGCGGCCGGCGGCCTCGCCGGGGCGGCGGGCAACCCGCTGGACACCCCCGGCGCCTACACCGTCACCTCCGACACCCTCTCCCCGGACCTGTTCCCGCAGTTCAAGAGCGCGCAGGCGGGCCAGTACGCCGGCGTCGTGAATCCGTACGCCCCACAGGCCGGCGCGTGGATGGCCTCGGCCACCCACGCGGACGACGACTGGAAGCGGCTGGTCCGGACCGTGGATCTCACCGGGGTGAGCGCCGCCGACAAGCCGGTGCTGAAGCTGGCCCTCAACTGGAACACCGAGCCCGGGTACGACCACGCGGTCCTGGAGGCCCGTACCGCCGACGGCGACGACTGGACCACGCTGCCCGAGGCCGGCGGACTGACCGGCACCACGGTGCCCGAGGAGTGCGAGGCCGGGTTCTTCCTCAACGGCCACCCGTTCCTGCGCCGCTACCTGACCCTGGACGGCGCCGGCTGCACCCCGTCCGGCACCAGCGGCTCATGGAACAGCTTCACCGGGTCCTCCGGCGGCTGGAAGCAGGTCTCCTTCGACCTGAGCCGGTACGCGGGCAAGAAGGCGGAGCTGTCGCTGGCGTACATCACCGACCCGGGATCCGGCGGCCGCGGCGTCTTCATGGACGAGGCCCGGCTGTCCGTGGGCGGCACCGACCAGGCCGCCGAGGGCTTCGAGACCTCGATGGGAGTCTGGTCCGCCCAGGGTCCACCTGCCGGAAGTCCCGTGGTTCCGGGCGATTGGTCCCGAACCGGCGAGCTGTTCAAGTCCTACGCGGCCGTCACAACGCGTGACACCGTGCTCCTCGGATTCGGGCTGGAACACGTCGCCGTGTCCGGGGATCGAGATGTACTGATCAGTAAGGCCCTCCGGTCCCTTCGCCGCTGACCCGACGCTGACTCTCCGTGACGGGCAGGCGGTCCCGAACGGCCCGTACCGGACCCCCGGTACGGGCCCGGGACAAGGCCTCCCCCCATGAACTCCGGCGAGTGTCAGAAGGCACTCGATGTCACCCGGAGGCTCACGGAGAGGTAGGGTCGTAAGCGGTCGGGGACATCCCATTCAGATCGCCGGCGTCCAGACCGGCGCACCAACGAGGAGATCGGTTCGTGACGATCCGCGTAGGCATCAATGGTTTTGGCCGTATCGGCCGCAACTACTTCCGGGCGCTCCTGGAGCAGGGGGCGGACATCGAGATCGTCGGTGTCAACGACCTGACTGACAACGCCACCCTGGTGCACCTGCTCAAGTACGACACCATCCTCGGGCGCCTCAAGGCCGAGGTCAGCCACACCGAGGACACCATCACGGTGGGTGGCAACACCTTCAAGACCTTCGCCGAGCGTGACCCCGCGAACCTCCCCTGGGGCGAGCTGGGTGCCGACATCGTCGTCGAGTCGACCGGCATCTTCACCAAGAAGGCCGACGCCGCCAAGCACCTTGCGGCCGGCGCGAAGAAGGTCCTCATCTCGGCTCCGGCCAAGGACGAGGACATCACCATCGTGATGGGCGTCAACCAGGACAAGTACGACGCGGCCAACCACCACGTCATCTCCAACGCCTCCTGCACCACCAACTGCGTGGCGCCGATGGCCAAGGTCCTCGACGAGAACTTCGGCATCGTCAAGGGCATGATGACCACGGTCCACGCGTACACGAACGACCAGCGCATCCTGGACTTCCCGCACTCGGACCTGCGCCGCGCCCGCGCCGCCGCCGAGAACATCATCCCGACCTCCACCGGTGCCGCCAAGGCCACCGCGCTGGTCCTCCCGCAGCTGAAGGGCAAGCTGGACGGCATCGCCATGCGCGTCCCGGTCCCCACCGGCTCGGTCACCGACCTGGTCCTGGAGCTCGACCGCGAGGTCACCAAGGACGAGATCAACGCCGCCTTCCAGAAGGCCGCAGAGGGCCAGCTCAAGGGCATCCTCGACTACACCGAGGACGCGATCGTCTCCTCCGACATCGTGAACTGGCCGGCCTCCTGCACCTTCGACTCCTCCCTGACCATGGTCCAGGGCAAGCAGGTCAAGGTCGTCGGCTGGTACGACAATGAGTGGGGCTACTCCAACCGCCTCGTCGACCTCACCGTCTTCGTGGGCGGCCAGCTCTAAGTCCTAGGGTAGGCACCACGATGTGAAGCCGCAGGGCTCGGGCAGCGCGACGAAGCGCTGTGCGGGCCCTGTTGCTTGCCGCGTCCACCTCGTTCCCGGGCTTCGCAGCTCACAAGGAGTCAGAAACACATGAAGACGATCGACCAACTGCTTTCCGAGGGCGTCTCCGGCAAGCGGGTCTTCGTCCGCGCCGACCTCAACGTGCCGCTCTCCGGCGGCACCATCACCGACGACGGCCGCATCCGCGCCGTGCAGCCGACCATCGCGAAGCTCGCCGAGGCCGGCGCCCGCGTGGTCGTCGCCTCGCACCTGGGCCGTCCCAAGGGCGCCCCGGACCCGGCCTTCTCGCTCGCCCCGGCCGCCAAGCGGCTCGGCGAACTGCTCGGTGCGGACGTCGCGTTCGCCACCGACACGGTCGGCTCGTCCGCCAAGGAGACCGTTGCCGCCCTCGCCGACGGCCAGGTCGCGGTCATCGAGAACCTCCGCTTCAACGCCGGTGAGACCTCGAAGGACGACGCCGAGCGCGGCGCCTTCGCGGACCAGCTCGCCGAGCTCGCCGACGTCTACGTCGGCGACGGCTTCGGCGCCGTCCACCGCAAGCACGCCTCGGTCTTCGACCTGCCCGCGCGCCTCCCGCACGCGGCCGGCTACCTGATCGCCACGGAGATCGGTGTGCTCAAGAAGCTCACCGCCGACGTGAAGCGCCCGTACGTGGTCGTCCTCGGCGGCGCCAAGGTCTCCGACAAGCTCGCCGTCATCGACGAGCTGCTCGGCAAGGCCGACCGCATCCTCATCGGCGGCGGCATGGCGTACACCTTCCTCAAGGCCAAGGGCTACGAGGTCGGCATCTCCCTCCTGCAGGAGGACCAGATCCCGACGGTCGAGGAGTACATGGCCCGCGCCGAGAAGAACGGCGTCGAGCTGGTCCTCCCGGTCGACGTGCTGGTCTCCGCCGACTTCCCCGACCTCAAGGGCAAGACCCCGGCCGACTACGAGATCGTCGACGCGGACAAGATCCCCGCGACGAAGGAGGGTCTGGACATCGGCCCCAAGACGCGCGAGCTGTACGCGTCGAAGATCGCCGATGCCGAGACCGTCTTCTGGAACGGACCCGTCGGCGTGTTCGAGCACCCCGACTACGCCAACGGCACCAAGGCCATCGCGCAGGCCCTGCTCGACAGCCCCGGCTTCACCGTCGTCGGCGGCGGCGACTCCGCCGCGGCCGTGCGGATCCTGGGCTTCGACGAGGACGCCTTCGGCCACATCTCGACCGGCGGCGGCGCCAGCCTCGAATACCTCGAGGGCAAGACGCTGCCCGGCATCGCAGCTCTGGAGGGCTGAACCAAAGTGACTGACCGTACCCCGCTGATGGCGGGCAACTGGAAGATGAACCTCAACCACCTCGAGGCCATCGCGCACGTCCAGAAGCTCGCCTTCGCACTCGCCGACAAGGACTACGCGGCCGTCGAGGTCGCGGTGCTGCCGCCCTTCACCGACCTGCGGTCCGTCCAGACCCTGGTCGACGGCGACAAGCTGAAGATCAAGTACGGCGCCCAGGACCTCTCCGCGGAGGACTCCGGCGCCTACACCGGCGAGATCTCCGGCCCCATGCTGGCGAAGCTGAAGTGCACGTACGTGGCCGTCGGCCACAGCGAGCGCCGCCAGTACCACGGCGAGAACGACGAGATCTGCAACGCCAAGGTCAAGGCCGCCTACCGGAACGGGCTCACCCCGATCCTCTGCGTGGGCGAGGGCCTGGACGTCCGCAAGGCCGGCCGGCAGGTCCCGCACACGCTGAGCCAGGTCGACGGCGGGCTCAAGGACATCCCGGCCGACCAGGTCGAGTCCATCGTCATCGCCTACGAGCCCGTCTGGGCGATCGGCACCGGCGAGGTCGCCACCCCCGAGGACGCCCAGGAGGTCTGCGGGGCGATCCGCGGCCGGCTGGCCGAGCTGTACTCCCAGGAGCTGGCCGACAAGGTCCGCATCCAGTACGGCGGCTCGGTGAAGTCCGGCAACATCGCGGCGATCATGGCCCAGCCGGACGTCGACGGCGCCCTGATCGGCGGCGCGGCGCTGGACGCGGACGAGTTCGTCAAGATCGTCCGCTTCCGCGACCAGTAGGCACTGCCGTGAGTATGCGGTAGGACGGATCCGTCGTACCCTTGCGGGGGCCAGGAGCGCTGATCAGCAGCCACTGGCCCCCGCATCAATTCCAAGGAAGTAGGGTCCAGCCGTGATTATGGGGTTCTCGATCGCCCTGATCGTCTTCAGCCTGCTGCTGATGCTGCTGGTGCTGATGCACAAGGGCAAGGGCGGCGGCCTCTCCGACATGTTCGGCGGCGGCATGCAGTCCTCCGTCGGCGGCTCCTCGGTCGCCGAACGCAACCTCGACCGGATCACCGTCGTGATCGGTCTGCTGTGGTTCGCGTGCATTGTCGCCCTCGGCCTGCTGATGAAGTCCAGCACCTGACCCCAACTCGGGTACAGCGCGGTACACTCACGCTTCGCGGCACCATCACGCAGGGAGTTACGACCGTGGCAAGTGGCAACGCGATCCGTGGAAGTCGGGTCGGAGCGGGGCCGATGGGCGAGGCCGAGCGCGGCGAGTCCGCACCCCGCCTGCGCATCTCCTTCTGGTGCTCCAACGGGCACGAGACACAGCCGAGCTTCGCCAGCGACGCGCAGGTACCGGACACCTGGGACTGCCCGCGCTGCGGCTTCCCGGCCGGCCAGGACCGGGACAACCCCCCGGCGCCGCCGCGCACCGAACCGTACAAGACCCACCTGGCGTACGTACGGGAACGGCGCACCGACGCCGACGGTGAGGCCATCCTCGCCGAGGCCCTCGCCAAGCTCCGCGGCGAGATCTGACCGCGCAGGACTTCGGGCCCGGCCCGCTGGAGACCTTCTCCAGCAGGCCGGGCCCGTTTGTGTGTGTCGGTCCGGTTCTGATCCCTTAGGTTGGGAGGTGGCGGGGCACAACAGGACGGAAGAAGTGGGTTGATGTCCGAGATGAACGCAGACGGCCGCAGGAGGCTCAACCGGACTCCCGAGTGGCAGGCACTCGGAAAGCACCGGGACGAGCTGGGGCAGACACATCTGCGGGAGCTGTTCGAGGCGGACCCCGGCCGGGGCGCCGGCTACACCCTGCAGGTCGGCGACCTGCACATCGACTACTCCAAGCACCTCGTGACCGACGAGACGCTGGCACTGCTGCGGGACCTCGCGGCCGCGACGGGCGTCGCGGAACTGCGCGAGGCCATGTTCCGCGGCGAGAAGATCAACACGACCGAGAACCGGGCGGTCCTGCACACCGCGCTGCGCGCACCGGCCGGCACGGACATCGAGGTGGACGGCGAGGACGTCGTCCCCGCCGTGCACGCCGTACTCGACAAGATGGCGGCCTTCTCCGACCGGGTCCGGTCGGGGGAGTGGACCGGCCACACCGGCAAGCGCATCCGCAACGTCGTCAACATCGGCATCGGCGGCTCCGACCTCGGACCGGCGATGGCCTACGAGGCGCTCCGCGCCTTCACCGACCGGGACCTCACCCTGCGCTTCGTCTCCAACGTGGACGGCGCGGACCTGCACGAGGCCGTGCACGGCCTCGACCCGGCCGAGACCCTCTTCATCATCGCCTCGAAGACCTTCACCACCATCGAGACGATCACGAACGCCACCTCGGCACGGGAATGGCTGCTGGCGGGCCTCGGCGGGGACACCGCGGCGGTGGCACGGCACTTCGTCGCCCTTTCGACGAACGCCGAGAAGGTCACCGAGTTCGGCATCGACCCGGACAACATGTTCGAGTTCTGGGACTGGGTCGGCGGCCGCTACTCCTTCGACTCGGCGATCGGCCTCTCCCTGATGGTCGCCATCGGAGCGGACGCCTTCCGCGAGATGCTGGCCGGCTTCCGGCTGGTCGACGAGCACTTCCGCACCGCCGCACCCGAGGACAACGCCCCGCTGCTGATGGGCCTGTTGGGCATCTGGTACGGAGCCTTCTTCGACGCCCAGTCGCACGCGGTGCTCCCGTACAGCCACTACCTCTCGCGCTTCACGGCCTACTTGCAGCAGCTGGACATGGAGTCCAACGGCAAGTCCGTGGACCGGGACGGCAATCCGGTGGACTGGCAGACCGGCCCGGTGGTGTGGGGCACCCCCGGCACCAACGGCCAGCACGCCTACTACCAGCTCATCCACCAGGGCACCAAGGTGATCCCGGCGGACTTCATCGGCTTCGCCCGCCCGGTGGCCGAACTCCCTCCGGCCCTCGCGGCCCAGCACGACCTGCTGATGGCGAACTTCTTCGCGCAGACCCAGGCGCTGGCCTTCGGCAAGACCCCCGAAGAGGTCCGGGCGGAGGGCGTCGCCGAGGAACTCGTCCCGCACAAGACCTTCCGCGGCAACCACCCGACGACCACCGTCCTGGCGGCCGACCTCACCCCGTCCGTGCTCGGCCAGCTGATCGCCCTGTACGAGCACAAGGTGTTCGTACAGGGCGCGGTGTGGAACATCGACTCCTTCGACCAGTGGGGCGTGGAACTCGGCAAGGTCCTCGCGAAGCGGGTGGAGCCGGCGCTGACCGAGGGGGCGGAGGTGCCCGGGCTGGACGCGTCGACTAAGGCACTGGTGGCGAAGTACCGGCAGCTGCGCGGCCGCGGCTGACCGAGCCGACGCAAGAGCGCCGCGCACCGGTCTCGTCCGGTGCGCGGCGCTCTCGTCTCCGCCGGCGGTCAGGAGAGCGCGGGCGGGTACATCCCGGTGGGCAGCTTGGCCGCGGCGGCGCGGTCCAGCAGCCAGAGGGTGCGGGTGCGGCCGTACGCGGCGGAGGCCGGGGCCTGCACCTCGCCGGCCCCGCCGAGCGCCAGGGCGACCGCCCCGGCCTTGTCCTCGCCGGCCGCCAGCAGCCACACCTCGCGGGCCGCGCGGATGGCGGGGAAGGTGAGCGAGACCCGGGTCGGCGGGGGCTTGGGCGCGCCGTGCACGCCGACCACGGTCCGCTCGGTCTCCCGGGCCGCCGGGTGCTCCGGGAACAGCGAGGCCACGTGGGTGTCCGGTCCGACCCCGAGCATCAGGACGTCGAAGCGGGGGACCGGGCCGTGGTCCTCGGGGGTCGCCGCCTTGCGGAGTTCCTCGGCGTAGGCGGCGGCCGCGGCGTCCACGTCCTCGCCGTACGGGCCGTCGGAGGCGGGCATGACGTGTACGCGCGCCGGATCCACCGGGACGGAGTCCAGCAGGGCAGCGCGGGCCTGGGTGTGGTTGCGCTCGGGGTCCTCGGCGGGGAGGTACCGCTCGTCGCCCCACCAGAGGTCGAGCCGGCCCCAGTCCACGGCGTCCCTGGCGGGGGCGGCGGCGAGGGCGGCGAGGAGGCCGTTGCCGTTGCGCCCGCCGGTCAGCACGACGGAGGCGCTGCCGCGGGCGGCCTGGGCGTCGACGATCTTGGTGATCAGTCGGGCTGCGGTGGCTTGGGCCATCAGGTCTTTGTCGCGGTGGACGACCACCTGGGGAGTCGTCATACCCATGTCGGTGCCGCCTTCTTGTCGTCTTCGGTCTGTGTCCGGCCCCGGCCGGGCCGGTGGGTACCGCTGCGCGGGCTTTTCCCCACCCCGCCCCTTCCCGAACTGGGGGCAAGCCCCCAGACCCCGTACGTGCGCTCCGCGCCCGTGCGCTCAAACGCCGCGCGGGCTGATTTCAGCCCCGCCGGCGTTTGAGGCGCGGGCTCTGGGGCGGAGCCCCCCACGCGGCGGAGCCGCATATCCGGCACAGCGGGAAGGGGCGGGTAGGGGAAAGAGCCGCCCGCAGGGCCCGGCGCCGGGCGCCCGGAGGGGCCGCGGCGCCGGGCGGGCGGTCACTTGCCCGGGGCCTTCTTGGCAGCCGCCTTGCCGCCGGGCTTCACCGCCGCAGCGGAGCCGTCCGTGGCATCGGCCGCAGCCGAGTCGGCCTTGGCCGAGGCCGAGCCGGAGCCCGAGCCGGGCTTCACCGCCGCAGCGGAGCCGTCCGTGGCATCGGCCGCAGCCGAGTCGGCCTTGGCCGAGGCCGAGCCGGAGCCGGGCTTCGTCGAGCCGGAGCCGGAGCCGGAGCCGGAGCCGGGGTTCGACGGGTTCACCGCGGTCAGGCGGGCCACGCCGAACTTCAGCGACGCCTCGTACGTGTTGTCCGGGTCCAGCCGGCGGAGCTCCTCCGCCAGGAGTTCCGCCGTCTCGCGACGCTTCAGCGCCACCGCCCGGTCCGGCTGCCCCGGCATGCACAGCGTCGCCAGGGAGCCGTCCGCGCGGTCCAGGACGATGTCGCCTTCCTTGGTCTCCAGGCGGACCGCGGTCAGGCCCGGGCCCTTGGAGAGGGTGCGCAGGACCGGGACCTGGAGCCGGTCAGCCAGCCACATGCCGAGCAGCTCGCAGCTGGGGTTCTCGTCCTCGCCCTCGACCGTGGCCGAGACGACCTGGAGCGCCTGCTGGTCCAGCGCCGCGGCCAGCATCGAGCGCCACGGGGTGATCCGCGTCCAGGACAGGTCGGTGTCGCCCGGCGCGTACGAGGAGGCACGGGTGCCGAGCGTTCCGATCGGGTCCTCGGAGGCGTACGTGTCGGTGATCCGGCGCTGGCCCAGCGCGCCCAGCGGATCGCCCGCCGCGTCCTGGGGTGCGTCCTCCGGCCACCACACCACGACGGGCGCGTCCGGCAGCAGCAGCGGCAGGACCACCGACTGGGCGTGGTTGACCAGTTCGCCGTGCAGGCGGAGAACAACCGTTTCGCCGGTGCCGGAGTCCGCCCCGACGCGGACTTCCGCGTCGAGCCGGGCGTCCCGCCGCGACCGCGGCGAGCGGCTGACCCGCCGGATCACCACGATGATCCGCGAGGGGTGCTCGTGCGAGGCGTCGTTCGCCGACTTGAGCGCGTCGTACGCGTTCTCCTCGTCGGTGACGATGACCAGGGTGAGCACCATGCCGATGGCAGGCGTGCCGATGTCCCGGCGCGCCTGCACCAGCGCGGAATTGATCTTGCTGGAGGTGGTCTCCGTGAGATCGATCTTCATGGCCGCCGCCAGCTCCGTCCGTCTCGTGCGAGCATCTCGTCCGCCTCGACCGGCCCCCAGGTGCCCGCCGGGTACTGCGCGGGCTTGCCGTGCTGGTCCCAGTACTCCTCGATCGGGTCGAGGATGTTCCAGGAGAGCTCGACCTCCTGGTGCCGCGGGAAGAGGTTCGCGTCGCCCAGCAGCACGTCCAGGATGAGCCGCTCGTACGCCTCGGGGCTGGACTCGGTGAAGGACTCGCCGTACGCGAAGTCCATGGTCACGTCCCGGACCTCCATGGAGGTGCCGGGCACCTTGGAGCCGAACCGGACCGTCACGCCCTCGTCCGGCTGGACCCGGATGACCAGGGCGTTCTGCCCCAGCTCCTCGGTCGCGCCCGACTCGAACGGCAGGTACGGGGCGCGCTTGAAGACCACCGCGATCTCCGTCACCCGGCGGCCCAGGCGCTTGCCGGTCCGCAGGTAGAAGGGGACGCCCGCCCAGCGGCGGTTGTTGATCTCCAGGCGGATCGCGGCGTAGGTGTCGGTCTTCGACTTGGGGTCGATACCGTCCTCTTCGAGGTAGCCGACGACCTTCTCGCCGCCCTGCCACGCCGCCGAGTACTGGCCTCGCACGGTGTGCTTGCCCAGGTCCTCCGGCAGTTCCACCGCCGTCAGCACCTTCAGCTTCTCCGCCACCAGCGCCTTCGGGTGGAAGGAGCCGGGCTCCTCCATCGCGGTCAGCGCGAGCAGCTGCAGCAGGTGGTTCTGGATGACGTCGCGCGCGGCGCCGATGCCGTCGTAGTAGCCGGCCCGGCCGCCGATGCCGATGTCCTCGGCCATGGTGATCTGCACGTGGTCGACGTACGACCGGTTCCAGATCGGCTCGAACATGGTGTTGGCGAAGCGGAGCGCCAGGATGTTCTGGACGGTCTCCTTGCCGAGGTAGTGGTCGATCCGGAAGACCTCGTCACGGGGGAACACCTCGTGAACGACCTTGTTGAGCTCCTCGGCGCTCTTCAGGTCGTGGCCGAAGGGCTTCTCGATGACGGCACGCCGCCAGGATCCCTCCTTCTGCGCCAGCCCGTGGTCCTTGAGCTGCTGGACCACCTTGGGGAAGAACTTGGGCGGCACGGAGAGGTAGAAGGCGAAGTTGCCGCCCGTGCCCTGCTGCTTGTCGAGCTCCTCGATCGTCGCCTTCAGCGTCTCGAACGCCGCGTCGTCGTCGAAGTTGCCCTGGACGAACCGGCAGCCCTGAACCAGCTGCTGCCAGACTTCCTCCCGGAACGGCGTGCGCGAGTGCTCCTTGACGGCCTCGTACACCTCCTGGGCGAAGTCCTCGTGTTCCCATTCCCGGCGGGCGAAGCCGATCAGCGAGAAGCCCGGTGGCAGCAGCCCCCGGTTCGCCAGGTCGTAGACGGCGGGCATCAGCTTCTTGCGCGACAGGTCACCCGTAACGCCGAAAATGACCAGGCCGGACGGCCCCGCGATGCGCGGGAGCCGCCGGTCCTGTGCGTCACGAAGCGGGTTGTTCGCTCCGTTCACCGACAAATTACTCAGTCCTCCGCGGGGGCGAGGCGCGCCAGCTCCGCCTCGGTCGACTTCAGCAGGTCGTTCCAGGACGCCTCGAACTTCTCGACGCCCTCGTCCTCGAGCAGCTGAACGACATCGTCGTACGAGATGCCGAGCTTCGCGACCGCATCGAGCTCGGCGCGGGACTGCTCGTAGGTGCCGCGCACCGTGTCGCCCGCGACCTCGCCGTGGTCGGCGGTGGCCTCCAAGGTGGCCTCCGGCATGGTGTTGACCGTGCCCGGGGCGACCAGGTCCACCACGTACAGGGTGTCCTTGTACGCCGGGTCCTTGACGCCGGTCGAGGCCCACAGCGGCCGCTGCCTGTTGGCCTGCGCCTTGTCCAGGGCCGCCCAGCGCTCGGAGGAGAAGACCTCCTCGTACGCCTCGTAGGCCAGGCGGGCGTTGGCGAGCGCAGCCTTGCCCTTGAGGCCCTTGGCCTCGTCGGTGCCGATGGCGTCCAGGCGCTTGTCGATCTCGCTGTCCACGCGGGACACGAAGAAGGAGGCGACCGAGTAGATCATGGACAGGTCCAGGCCGGCGGCCTTGGCCTTCTCCAGACCCGCCAGGTACGCGTCCATGACCTCGCGGTAGCGCTCCAGCGAGAAGATCAGCGTGACGTTGACGCTGATGCCGCGGCCGATGACCTCGGTGATCGCCGGCAGGCCGGCCTTGGTCGCCGGGATCTTGATCAGCGTGTTCGGGCGGTCCACCAGCCAGGCGAGCTGCTTCGCCTCGGCGACGGTCGCCACCGTGTTGTGGGCCAGCCGGGGGTCGACCTCGATGGAGACCCGGCCGTCCTGGCCCTCGGTGGCGTCGAACACCGGGCGGAGGATGTCGGCGGCGTCCCGGACGTCCGCCGTGGTGATCATCCGGATGGCCTCGTCGACCGTCACCTTGCGGGCCGCCAGGTCGGCGAGCTGCTGCTCGTAGCCGTCACCGCTGCTGATGGCCTTCTGGAAGATCGACGGGTTGGTGGTGACACCGACCACGTGCTGCTGGTCGATCAGCTCGGCCAGGTTGCCGGACGTGATGCGCTTGCGGGACAGGTCGTCCAGCCAGATCGCCACGCCCTCGTCGGAGAGGCGCTTGAGTGCGTCTGTCATGGGAATTGCATCTCCTACTGGTTCTCGTAAGGGCGTCAGCGCGCGGCTGCGGCGAGGGAGTCCTTGGCGGCGGCGGTCACGGCCTCGGGGGTGAAGCCGAACTCGCGGAACAGCACCTTGGCGTCGGCCGAGGCACCGAAGTGCTCCAGCGAGACGATGCGGCCGGCGTCGCCGACGTAGCGGTGCCAGGTCAAGCCGATGCCGGCCTCGACCGCGACGCGCGCCGTGACGGACGGCGGCAGGACGCTCTCCTTGTACGCCTGGTCCTGCTCCTCGAACCACTCGACGGACGGCATGGAGACCACCCGGGTCGGGATGCCCTCCGCCTGGAGCTGCTCGCGGGCCTCGACGGCCACGTGCACCTCGGAGCCGGTGCCGATCAGGACGACCTGGGCATCGCCGCCGTCGGCCTCGAAGAGCACGTAACCGCCCTTGGCCGCGTCCTCGTTGCGCTCGTACGTCGGAACGCCCTGGCGGGTCAGCGCCAGACCGTGCGGGGCACCCTTGCCGAACACCTTGGTGTGGCGCTTGAGGATCTCGCGCCAGGCGATGGCGGTCTCGTTGGCGTCGGCCGGGCGGACGATGTTCAGGCCCGGGATGGCGCGCAGCGAGGCCAGGTGCTCGACCGGCTGGTGGGTCGGGCCGTCCTCGCCGAGGCCGATGGAGTCGTGCGTCCACACGTACGTCACCGGCAGGTGCATCAGCGCGGACAGGCGGACGGCGTTGCGCATGTAGTCGGAGAACACCAGGAAGGTGCCGCCGTAGATGCGGGTGTGGCCGTGCAGGGCGATGCCGTTCATGGCCGCGGCCATGGCGTGCTCGCGGATGCCGAAGTGGATGGTGCGGCCGTACGGGTCGGCCTCCGGCAGCGGGTTGCCCTTCGGCAGGAACGAGGAGTTCTTGTCGATGGTGGTGTTGTTGGAGCCGGCCAGGTCGGCCGAGCCGCCCCACAGCTCCGGGATGACCGCGCCGAGCGCCTGGAGCACCTTGCCGGAGGCGGCACGGGTGGCGACGCCCTTGCCGGCCTCGAAGACGGGGAGCTCGTCCTCCCAGCCCGCGGGCAGCTCGTTGGCGTTGATGCGGTCGAACTCGGCGGCGCGCTCCGGGTTGGCGGTGCGCCAGGCGGAGAACTCCTTCTCCCACTCGGCCTTGGCCTCGCGGCCGCGGTCCAGCGCCTTGCGGGTGTGCGCGATGACCTCGTCCGAGACCTCGAAGGTCTTCTCCGGGTCGAAGCCGAGGACGCGCTTGGTGGCGGCCACCTCGTCGTCGCCGAGCGCCGAGCCGTGCGAGGCCTCGGTGCCCTGGGCGTGCGGGGCCGGCCAGGCGATGATCGAGCGGGCCGCGATGAAGGAGGGACGGCCGGTCTCGGCCTTGGCCGCCTGGAGCGCCTCGAACAGCGCCTTCGGGTCGAGGTCGCCGTTGGCCTGCTGGGCCACCCGCTGGACGTGCCAGCCGTACGCCTCGTACCGCTTGAGGGTGTCCTCGGAGACGGCGGTCTCGGTGTCGCCCTCGATGGAGATGTGGTTGTCGTCCCACAGCAGCACCAGGTTGCCGAGCTTCTGGTGGCCGGCCAGCGCGGACGCCTCGTGGGAGATGCCCTCCTGGAGGCAGCCGTCACCGGCGATCGCGTAGACCATGTGGTCGAACGGGGAGGTGCCCGGGGCGGCCTCCGGGTCGAACAGGCCGCGCTCGTAGCGGGCGGCCATGGCCATGCCCACCGCGTTGGCGATGCCCTGGCCGAGCGGGCCGGTGGTGGTCTCGACGGCCTTGGTGTGGCCGTACTCCGGGTGGCCCGGGGTCTTCGAACCCCAGGTGCGGAACGCCTCGAGGTCTTCCAGCTCCAGCCCGAAGCCCCCCAGGTACAGCTGCGTGTACAGGGTCAGCGACGAGTGGCCGGCGGAGAGCACGAAACGGTCACGGCCCACCCACTCCGGGTCAGCCGGGTCGTGCCGCATCACCTTCTGGAAGAGGGTGTAGGCGGCGGGGGCCAGGCTCATCGCAGTACCGGGGTGGCCGTTTCCGACCTTCTGGACCGCGTCCGCGGCCAGGATGCGGGCGGTGTCAACGGCCCGCTGGTCCAGTTCGGTCCACTCGAGCTCTGTGGTCGTCGGCTTGGTGCTCACCGTGGGTCAGGGCTCCTCTCCACATGTCGGATGTCCCGGTGACGAACGGTGCACCGGCGCGATTCCGAGCCTACCCTCGTCACGGCGTGCAGCTATTCGAGTGCCTCCGCTCCGTCACTACCCTGTCACCTCTGTCCGACGGTCGGCCCAACACGAGCCGACCCCCGCGCGGGGCCATGGAAGGGCAGCGTCTAGAGTGGCGTGGTACGCGCAAGTCTTCACCGGACCTCCAGGGCCCAATTCGCCGGAGTCCGGGGCTTGCCAGGAGTCTCTGTCAGGGGTGTGCGTGACGGCCGTCGAATCCCGTCCAGCGGGGGTGCTCGGGACGAGCCCCGGTCACCGGCCGTTCGGGGCCCGGGTCATGGCTTTCGTGGCATTGACCAAGCCGCGGATCATCGAACTTCTGCTGATCACCACAGTGCCGGTGATGTTCCTCGCCGAGCAGGGTGTTCCGTCGCTGTGGCTGGTGCTCGCCACCTGCATCGGCGGCTACCTGTCGGCGGGCGGTGCGAACGCACTGAACATGTACATCGACCGCGACATCGACGCCCTGATGGACCGTACGTCGCAGCGCCCGCTGGTGACCGGCATGGTCAGCCCGCGTGAAGCCATGGTCTTCGGCATCACCCTCGCGGTGGTGTCGACCCTCTGGTTCGGCCTGCTCGTGAACTGGCTCTCGGCCGCGCTCGCGCTCGGCGCGCTCCTCTTCTACGTCGTCGTCTACACGATGCTGCTGAAGCGGCGCACCGCGCAGAACATCGTCTGGGGCGGCATCGCGGGCTGCCTGCCGGTGCTCATCGGCTGGTCCGCGGTCACCAACTCGATGTCCTGGGCCGCCGTCATCCTCTTCCTGGTCATCTTCTTCTGGACCCCGCCGCACTACTGGCCGCTGTCCATGAAGGTGAAGGAGGACTACGCGCGGGTCGGCGTGCCGATGCTGCCGGTGGTCGCCGGCAACAAGGTGGTCGCCCGGCAGATCGTCCTCTACAGCTGGGTGATGGTCGCCGTCTCGCTGCTGCTCACCCCGCTGGGTTACACCGGGTGGTTCTACACCTCGGTGGCGCTGGTCGCGGGCGGCTGGTGGCTGTGGGAGGCGCATGCGCTGCAGGCGCGGGCGAAGGCCGGGGTGACCGGCGCGAAGCTCAAGGAGATGCGGCTGTTCCACTGGTCGATCACCTATGTGTCGCTTCTCTTCGTCGCCGTCGCCGTGGATCCCTTCCTCCGCTGATTACTCGCCGGTAGCATGCCGTCCATGGCAGACACGAAGCAGGAGCGCACCGCGGCGAAGCTCGCCAAGCAGATCGGTGCGTTCAGCAAGGAGCACGGCGGCGCCGAGGGCCAGCTGGCGTACATCGGGCAGGGCGGCACCCGCATCGTCCTCGTGGGCGAGGACGGGGGCTGGGGTGACCTGGTGGCCCCGACGTACGAGGTTGCGCAGGCGGCGGCGGAGAAGGCGGGGCTGAGGCTTCAGGAGGCCTTCGACGGGGAGATGGCGGCGAAGGTCCGTACGGGCCCGTACGAATGGACCCGCATGGCGGGCATCCAACTGGGCGGCCCGCCCAACCCGACGCCGGCCCCGCCCGCGGCCCCGGAACCGGCCGCCGCCGAGCCGGAGCCCGCGCCGGCTGCCGCCGAGGCCGAGCCTGCTGCTCCGGCGAAGCCGGCCGCGGAGGCGAAGCCCGCTGCTCCGGTGAAGCCCGCCGCCGAGGCGAAGCCCGCTGCTCCGGCGGAGCCTGCTCCGGCCGCTGCGGCGGAGGCCGAGCCGAAGCCGGCTGCCGAAGCCAAGCCCGAGCCCGAGCCTGCCTCCGAGCCGGCCGCTCCCGCCGAGGCGAAGGCCGAGCCGGAGAAGCCGGAAGCCTCCGCCTGAGCCGGCTGGCGGGTGCGCTGCGCTGGGCCCTTCCCCACCCCGCCCCTTCCCGAACTGGGGGCAAGCCCCCAGACCCCCGTACGTGCGCTTCGCGCCCGTGCGCTCAAACGCCGCGCGGGCTGGAATGCCGCGCAGCGGCATTTCCAGCCCCGCCGGCGTTTGAGGCGCGGGGTCTGGGGCGGAGCCCCCCACGCGGCGGAGCCGCATATCCGGCACAGCGGGAAGGGGCGGGTAGGGG
Source organism: Streptomyces sp. NPDC051211 (assembly GCF_040689505.1). NCBI lineage: Bacteria > Bacillati > Actinomycetota > Actinomycetes > Kitasatosporales > Streptomycetaceae > Streptomyces > Streptomyces sp. NPDC051211. The sequence continues at coordinate 53,258 of NZ_JBFBAV010000011.1, read as the reverse complement.
AACGGCTCCGCGCAGCGGCGGCCGGGGCGGTCGGGCAATAGCGCGAGCAACACCTCGGGTGGCGCTCACCCGTTAGGACGTGTGGAAGAAGCGCACAGCCCTCGTCCGCAACGGGATGCCCGGATGATCGAAACGCCGCCCCTGGTGGACCAGTACTGCCACGGCGTGCTCCGCACCGAGCTGGGACTGGGCACCTTCGAGGCCCAGCTGAGCCGCTCCGCGGGGCCGCCTGCCGCCGGGACCACCTCCTTCGACACACAGACCGGCTTCGCGGTGCGCCGCTGGTGCCCGCCCCTCCTGGGGCTGGAGCCGCACTGCCCGCCGGCCCGCTATCTGGCCCGCCGGCGCGAGCTGGGGGTGCTGGAGTCCGGGCGGCTGCTGCTCCGCGGATCCGGGATCTGCACCTATCTGGTGGACACCGGCCTGCCCGGCGACCTCACCCCACCAGGTGAACTGGCCGCCGCCGGGGACGCCGAGGCGTACGAGATCGTCCGGCTGGAGGTGCTGGCCGAGCAGGTCGCCGACACCTCCGGCACGGTCGCCGCGTTCCTCGGCAACCTCGCCGAGGCGGTCCGCGCGGCAGCCGTCACCGCCGTCGCCTTCACCTGTGGGGCCGGCTACGGCATGGCGCTGGCCTTCGCCCCCGAGCCGCCCGGTTCCGGCGAGGTGCGGGCGGCGGCCGGCCGGTGGCTGGCCGGGCGGGCCAGGGGCGGGCCGGTACGGGATCCCGTACTGCTGCGGCACCTGCTGTGGATCGCGGTGTCGTCCGGGCTGCCGCTGCAACTGCACGCCGGGGCCGGGGACCCGTACGAGCGGATCGACCGGACCGACCCGATGCTGCTGACCGACTTCGTCCGGGCGACCGCGGGCCTGGGCACGGACCTGGTGCTGCTGCACGGGTATCCGTACCACCGCCACGCCGCCCACCTCGCGGCCGCCTTCCCGCACGTGTACGCCGATCTGGGCCCGGCCCTGGCGCACACCGGCGCCCGCGCCGCCGAGGTGCTCGCCGAGCTGCTCGAACTCGCGCCGTTCGGCAAGCTGCTGTTCTCCAGCGGCGGCCGGAACCTGCCCGAGCTGCACGTGGTGGGGGCCCGGGTGTTCCGGGAGGCGCTGACCCGGGTGCTGGGCGGCTGGGTCGCCGACGGCGCCTGGTCGCTGCGGGACGCCGAGCGGGTCGCGGGCCTGCTCGCGGCGGGCAATGCCCGCCGCGTCTACCGGCTGGGGGCCGGCCGGACGCCCGCTAGACCGCTGACAGCGCCGGGTCGCTCTGAGCGGGGATGTCCGCCCGGTCCGCCGGGCGTTCACGCAGGCTCAGGGTGAGCCGGAGCACCGCGATCCACACCAGGCAGGAGCCGAGCATGTGGGCGGCGACCAGGACCTCGGGGAGTTCGGTGAAGAACTGGACGTAGCCGATGGCGCCCTGGGCGAGCAGCACGACCAGCAGGTCGCGGGCCCGGGCCCGGGTGTCGACCGGCGCGTCGACCACGCGCAGCACCAGCCACATGGCGACCGCGAGCGCGCAGACCAGCCAGGCGGCGATGGCGTGCACATGGGCGGTGGCGGCCCAGTCGTAGGGCATCCGCTCGACCTCGCTGCTGTCACCGGCGTGCGGGCCGGAGCCGGTCACGACCGTGCCCGCGGCGATCAGTACGAAGGTGGTGGCGATCAGCACCCAGGCCAGCTTGCGGACCGGGGCCGGCACCCGCGGCCGGGGGGCCGAGTCGCCCTCGCGGGCCCGCTGCCAGGTGAGGGTGGTCACCGCGATCAGCCCGGTGGCGAGCAGGAAGTGCCCGGCGACGCTGTACGGGTTGAGCCCCGTCTTGACGGTGATGCCGCCGAGCACGGCGTTGGCCAGCACCAGGGCGAACTGGGTCCAGCCGAGCCGGGTGAGCGAGCGGCGCCACGGCTTGGCCGACCGGGCCGAGAGGATCGACCAGCCGACGGCGGCGCTGAGCACGTAGGTCAGCATCCGGTTGCCGAACTCGATGGCCCCGTGCAGCCCCTGGGCGGGAGTCGCGAAGAGGCTGTCGTCGGTGCACTTGGGCCAGGTGTCGCAGCCGAGACCGGATCCGGTCAGCCGTACCGCCCCGCCGGTGACGACGATGACCACCGTCATGACGAGGGCGGTGAGCGCGGCCCGCTGGACGGTCCGGGGTGACGGAGTCCAGCGGCTGGCGAGGAAAGCGAGGGGGTTCAACACGTCCCATATCGTAGGCGACCCCTTGTGCAAAGTTTCACGAGGGGGTGGCGAACGGTGTCGAAGGGGGCGTCTCGGGGCTGCTGAGCAGGCGGAACCGGGCGCCGGCCGGGTCCCCTTCCTCCTGCCACCAGATGTGGAGCCGCCAAAAGCCCGAAGGGCCGGGGCAGTCCGCGGAATCCAGGAAGCCGCGGATGAGTTCGGACGCTACGTCCTCGGCTGTCCTGTTTCTTACTTCTGATGCGCTATGCCAGGGATGGTCGAGTACGTTCCACAGTCCGTCAGCCCCCCGCACCTCGAAGCGCCATACCGCCAGCCACGGGGTGACCTCCAGCATGGTGTGCACGTGCTCGGGGTCGAGCCGCAGCCGGGCGGCCACCTCGGCCGGCTCCACGCCCTGGATCCGGGCCGCCACCACGGCCCGCGGCAGCAGCGGTTCGGGCAGCAGCCCGTCCGTCCGCAGTCGCACCAGCGACTCGAAGGCCAGGAAGCGCAGCCGCAGTTCCAGCTGGTGCCCGATGTGGTCCAGGGCCTCCTCGGCCTCCTGGACCTCCTCGGGGCCCGCCCCGCCCAGCAGCAGCCGGCGGAAGTCGCTCTCCGCGTCCACCGCCCAGGCCACCGCGTCCTCGGCGAAACCCAGCTCGGCGAGCCGGTCGCCGAGGAAGACCTTGGCCTGGGCGAGGCCGCGCCGGTTGACCGGGTCGTTCTGGTCCAGGCCGCGCCAGACCTCCACCGCGGACCGGGTCAGATCGATGGCCCGCTCGCCCGCCGCCTGCTCCATCGGGCTCGGACCCTCCTCGGCGGCCGCGCCGAGCGGGTACCGGGGCAGCCGCAGCCCGTCGCTCAGCGGCCAGGCCAGCCACACGCCCTGGTTGATCAGGCCCCGGGCGTACCAGCGGGCGTACTCGGGGGAGTGCCCGGAGGCCTGCTGGGCGTGCCGCAGCCCCTCCTCGACGGCCGACAGTGCGCCCGCCCGGTCCCCCTGGGCGAAGCGCCGGCCCGCCAGGTCGGAGAGGCGCAGGCCGAGCCGGGCGGCACAGTCGGGATCGGTCCGGGCGGGTTCGCGCAGGGCGGTGATCAGCTCGCCCAGCAGCCGGTCGGCCTCCTCGGGGTCCGCGTGCGCGGCGCCCGACCTGATCCGTGCCCACTGTTCGTCCAGCCGCAGAACGGCTTCTCGCTGCGCCATGCTCCGCCCCCCGGCGTCATGTCATGTGTGGAGGCGTCCATCCTCGCGGCTGGGCCGTCCGCAGTGGAAGGGATTCACTCCCAGCGGAAGAACCGGGCGGCTGCGCCCAGTCCCAGGACCGCCCAGCCGGCCAGGACCGCGACGGAGCCCCAGGGCAGGGACGCCCCGTGCTGGAGCACGTCGCGCAGCCCGTCGGAGAGAGCCGAGATCGGCAGCAGGCCGAGGACGGACTGCACGGCTCCGGGGAACTTGTCCAGGGGCACGATCACCCCGCCGCCGACCAGCAGCAGCAGGAAGACCAGATTGGCGGCGGCCAGCGTCGCCTCGGCCTTGAGGGTGCCGGCCATTAGCAGCCCGAGCCCGGAGAAGGCCGCCGTACCGAGCAGGATCAGTACCGCCACGGACAGCGGGTTGCCCTGCGGGGACCAGCCCAGCCCCAGCGCGATCGCCGTCAGCAGGGCGATCTGCAGCACCTCGGTGACCAGCACGGACAGCGTCTTCGCAGCCATCAGGGCCCAGCGCGGCAGCGGCGAGGCGCCGAGCCGCTTCAGTACGCCGTAGCGGCGGTCGAAGCCGGTGGCGATGGCCTGGCCGGTGAAGGCGGTGGACATCACGGCGAGCGCGAGGATGCCGGGGGCCAGGAAGTCCACCGCCTTCCCCGAACCCGTGTCGACGATGTCGACGGCCGAGAAAAGGGTCAGCAGCAGCGCCGGGATGATCACCGTCAGCAGCAGCTGCTCCCCGTTGCGCAGCAGCATCCGGGTTTCCAGCGCGGTCTGCGCGGCGATCATGCGGGACACGGGCGCGGCCCCCGGCCGGGGGGTGAACGTACCGGCGCTCATGCGCGCAGCTCCTTGCCAGTCAGTTCGAGGAAGACGTCTTCCAGGGTGTGCCGCTCGACGGAGAGGCTGTCGGGGAGCACCCCGTTCTGGGCGCACCAGGAGGCGACGGTGGCCAGCAGCTGGGGATCGACGTCGCCGGTGACCCGGTAGACGCCGGGGGTGAGCTCGGCGGCGCGGGCGCCGTCGGGCAGGGCCTTGAGCAGCGAGGCGATGTCCAGGGCGGGGCGGCCGGTGAAGCGGAGGGTGTTCTCGGCGCCGCCGCGGCACAGCTGTTCGGGGCTGCCGTGGGCGATGACCCGGCCGGTGTCGAGGATGGCGACCTCGTCGGCGAGCTGCTCGGCCTCGTCCATGTGGTGGGTGGTGAGGACGACGCCGACGCCGTCGGTGCGCAGTTCCCGTACGAGTTCCCAGGTGGCGCGGCGGGCCTGCGGGTCCAGGCCGGCCGTCGGCTCGTCCAGGAAGACCAGCTCGGGGCGGCCGACCACGGCCATGGCGAGGGCCAGGCGCTGCTGCTGGCCGCCGGAGAGCCGGCGGTAGGGGGTGCGGCCGCAGCCGCCCAGCCCGAGCCGGTCCACCAGGTGGTCCACGTCGAGCGGGTCGGCGTACAGCTTGGCCATGTGGCGGAGCATCTCGACGGCGCGGGCGCCGGAGTAGACCCCGCCGGACTGGAGCATGACGCCGATGCGGGGGCGCAGGGCCGGGGCGTCGGCGATCGGGTCCAGGCCGAGGACGCGGACGGATCCGGCGTCGGGGCGGAGGTAGCCCTCGGCGATTTCCACCGTGGTCGTCTTGCCCGCGCCGTTGGGACCGAGGACCGCGGTGACCGAGGACCTGCGGACGGTGAGGTCGAGGCCGTCCACCGCTGTCTTGGTGCCGAACCGCTTCACCAGTCCGCGGATCTCCACGGCGGGGTCGTTGCTCATGCGGGTGAGTCTACGGAGCGCCGGAAGGGGGCCGGGACGGGCCCTGGGCGCCGGGGACGGGGGCCGTCCCGGGGGTGCGGCAAAAGAATATGGAGTTCTTCGGCCTCGCGATCCTGAATGGCCCAGCAGCATTCAGTGATCTTTTCGGCAATCCGATGTGCATCGTGCCCGGAAACGTTGCGGGCGGAGGATTGCTGGTGGGGGCCGTGTGCTGGTTGCCCGGAGGGGCCCCCCACGACTGCGGAACGCTTTCCTCCGATTAACTCTGCGTAGATAAATTAGGTAACCCTTAGTGATGGAGGACACCAGGAGTGGCCTCCGTCACGGCTTGTCGGGGCTCCGCTAATTACGCAACAATGGCGTTGTGAAAAACGGCGAACGGCTGATCGAGACCTCCCAGGGAGAGCTCGCGACCGGGGAGCGGTCCACCCGCAACCGGGTCGCGCGGTCCATCCTGGACCACGGTCCGTCCACCGTCGCCGACCTCGCCCAGCGCCTCGGCCTCACCCAGGCCGCCGTCCGCCGCCATCTCGACACGCTCGTCGCCGACGACGTGGTCGCACCCCGTGAGCAGCGCGTGTACGGCACGCGCACCCGGGGCCGGCCCGCCAAGGTCTTCGCGCTCACCGACTGCGGACGAGACGCCTTCGACCAGTCCTACGACACCCTCGCCGCGGACGCCCTGCGCTGGATCGCGCAGTCCGCGGGCGGCGGCGAGCAGGGCGAGGCGGCCGTGGCCGCCTTCGCGAAGGCCAGGCTGGACGCTCAGGCCGTGGCCTACCGGGCAGCCGTCGAGGCGGCGGACCCCGCGGACCGCACCGAGGCCCTTGCCAAGGCGTTGACCGCGGACGGGTACGCTGCTACGGCGAAGAGTGCTCCCGGTCCGCACAGCGGTGAACAGCTCTGTCAGCACCACTGCCCGGTCGCCCACGTAGCCGAGCAGTTCCCGCAGCTGTGCGAGGCGGAGACCGAGGTCTTCTCACGCCTGCTCGGGACGCATGTGCAGCGTCTCGCCACCATCGCCCACGGCGACGGGGTGTGCACCACGTTCATTCCGCGAAGCGCGGCACAGGCAACCACATCAGCATCTGCAAGCACGGCCGGGAGGAACCCCGCATGACCACGGAGACTGCTCACCCTGAGCTTGAGGGTCTGGGCAACTACGAGTACGGCTGGGCCGACTCCGACGCGGCCGGTCAGGCTGCCAAGCGCGGTCTGAACGAGGATGTCGTCCGCGACATCTCGTCGAAGAAGAACGAGCCCGAGTGGATGCTGAAGCTCCGCCTCAAGGGTCTGCGGCTCTTCGACAAGAAGCCCATGCCGACCTGGGGTTCCGACCTCTCCGGCATCGACTTCGACAACATCAAGTACTTCGTGCGCTCCACCGAGAAGCAGGCCGCTTCCTGGGAGGAACTGCCCGAGGACATCAAGAACACGTACGACAAGCTCGGCATCCCGGAGGCGGAGAAGCAGCGCCTCGTCGCCGGTGTCGCAGCCCAGTACGAGTCCGAGGTCGTCTACCACCAGATCCGCGAGGACCTGGAGGAGCAGGGCGTCATCTTCCTGGACACGGACACCGCGCTGAAGGAGCACCCGGAGCTCTTCCAGGAGTACTTCGGCACCGTCATCCCGGTCGGCGACAACAAGTTCGCCTCCCTGAACACCGCCGTGTGGTCGGGCGGGTCGTTCATCTACGTCCCCAAGGGTGTCCACGTGGACATCCCGCTGCAGGCCTACTTCCGTATCAACACGGAGAACATGGGCCAGTTCGAGCGGACGCTGATCATCGTCGACGAGGACGCCTACGTCCACTACGTCGAGGGCTGCACCGCCCCGATCTACTCCTCGGACTCGCTGCACAGCGCCGTGGTCGAGATCATCGTGAAGAAGGGCGGCCGCTGCCGCTACACGACGATCCAGAACTGGTCGAACAACGTCTACAACCTGGTCACCAAGCGCGCCGTGGCGTACGAGGGCGCGACCATGGAGTGGATCGACGGCAACATCGGTTCCAAGGTCACCATGAAGTACCCGGCCGTCTACCTGATGGGCGAGCACGCCAAGGGCGAGACCCTCTCCATCGCCTTCGCGGGCGAGGGCCAGCACCAGGACGCCGGCTCCAAGATGGTCCACATGGCGCCGAACACCTCCTCCAACATCGTCTCCAAGTCGGTGGCGCGAGGCGGCGGCCGCACCTCCTACCGAGGCCTGGTCGAGATCGGCGAGGGCGCGGCCGGCTCGAAGAGCAACGTCCTCTGTGACGCCCTGCTCGTCGACACCATCTCCCGCTCGGACACGTACCCCTACGTGGACGTCCGCGAGGACGACGTGACCATGGGCCACGAGGCGACCGTCTCCAAGGTCTCCGACGACCAGCTCTTCTACCTGATGGCCCGCGGCCTGACGGAGTTCGAGGCCATGGCCATGATCGTGCGCGGCTTCGTCGAGCCGATCGCGAAGGAGCTGCCCATGGAGTACGCGCTGGAGCTCAACCGGCTGATCGAGCTGCAGATGGAGGGTTCGGTCGGCTAGCACCGCCCGGTCCGGCCGCGCCGCTCCCGCAGCGCAGATTCCTTTGACGTGACGCAAGACGCAGGAAGAGAGCAAGACGACAGCCATGGCTGAGGCTCAGAACATCCCGGCGGGTTCGACCACCGCCGGCTCGATCGCGGTGGCCGCAGAGTCCACCGTCGCCACCCGGATGAGCGCGCCCCCGTCCTTCGACGTGGCGGACTTCCCCGTGCCCCACGGGCGCGAGGAGGAGTGGCGCTTCACCCCGCTCGAGCGGCTCCGTGGACTCCACGACGGCACCGCGACCGCGAACGGCTCGATGAAGGCCCAGATCGACGCCCCCGAGGGCGTGACGGTCGAGTCGGTGGAGCGCGACGACGCGCGCATCGGCAAGGCCGGCACTCCGGTCGACCGGATCGCCGCCCAGGCCTTCACCTCGTTCGCCAAGGCCACGGTCGTCACCGTGCCCAAGGAGACCGTCCTCACCGAGCCCGTGCGCGTCTCGCTGCACGGCGAGGGCGGCACCACCTTCGGCCACACCGTCTTCGACGTCCAGGCCTTCGCCGAGGCCGTCATCGTCATCGACCACACCGGTGACGGCGTGCGCGCCGCCAACGTCGACTTCCTCATCGGCGACGGCGCCAAGGTGACCGTCGTGTCCGTGCAGGACTGGGACGACACCGCCGTCCACTGCACCCAGCACAACGCGCTGGTCGGCCGCGACGCCACCTTCAAGTCGATCGTGGTCACCTTCGGCGGCGACGTCGTGCGCCTCCACCCCCGCGTCAGCTACGCGGGCCCCGGCGGCGAGGCAGAGCTCCTCGGCCTCTACTTCACCGACGCCGGCCAGCACCAGGAGCACCGCCTCCTGGTCACTCACGACGCCCCGCACTGCAAGTCCCACGTGGTCTACAAGGGCGCCCTGCAGGGCGACGGCGCCCACGCGGTCTGGATCGGCGACGTCCTCATCGAGAAGACCGCCGAGGGCACCGACACCTACGAGATGAACCGCAACCTCGTCCTCACGGACGGCGCGCGGGTCGACTCGGTGCCGAACCTGGAGATCGAGACCGGCGAGATCGTCGGCGCCGGCCACGCCTCCGCGACCGGCCGCTTCGACGACGAGCAGCTCTTCTACCTGCAGGCCCGTGGCATCCCGGCCGACGAGGCCCGCCGCCTGGTCGTGCGCGGCTTCTTCGCCGAGCTCGTCCAGCAGATCGGTGTCGCGGACATCGAGGAGCGCCTGATCTCGAAGATCGAGGCCGAACTCGAGGCGTCCGTCTGATGTCCTACGTCAAGGCCTGCGCGCTGAGCGAGCTGGAGGAGAACACCCCCAAGCGGGTGGAGCTCGACGGTACGCCGGTGTCCGTCGTCCGCACCGAGGGGGAGGTGTTCGCGATCCACGACATCTGCTCGCACGCGAACGTCTCGCTCTCCGAGGGCGAGGTCGAAGACTGCCAGATCGAGTGCTGGCTGCACGGTTCCAGCTTCGACCTGCGCACCGGCAAGCCGTCCGGTCTTCCCGCGACGCGCCCCGTCCCCGTTTACCCCGTAAAGATCGAAGGGGACGACGTGCTCGTCTCCCTCACCCAGGAGTCCTGAGGCACCCATGGCAACGCTTGAAATCCACGACCTGCACGTCTCCGTCGAGGCCGAGAATGGCGCCCGCGAGATCCTCAAGGGCGTCGACCTCACCGTCAAGCAGGGTGAGACGCACGCCATCATGGGTCCGAACGGCTCCGGCAAGTCCACGCTCGCGTACTCGCTGGCCGGTCACCCGAAGTACACCATCACCGGTGGCACCGTGACCCTCGACGGCGAGGACGTCCTGGAGATGTCCGTCGACGAGCGCGCCCGCGCCGGCGTCTTCCTCGCCATGCAGTACCCGGTCGAGGTCCCCGGCGTCTCGGTCTCCAACTTCCTGCGGACCTCCGCCACCGCCATCCGCGGCGAGGCCCCCAAGCTGCGCACCTGGGTGAAGGAGGTCAAGGAGGCCATGGAGCGTCTCTCCATGGACCCGGCCTTCGCCGAGCGCAACGTCAACGAGGGCTTCTCCGGCGGTGAGAAGAAGCGCCACGAGATCCTTCAGCTGGAGCTCCTCAAGCCGAAGATCGCGATCCTCGACGAGACCGACTCCGGCCTGGACGTCGACGCCCTGCGCATCGTCTCCGAGGGCGTCAACCGGGTCCGCGAGTCCGGCGAGGTCGGCACCCTGCTGATCACCCACTACACGCGCATCCTGCGCTACATCAAGCCCGACTTCGTGCACGTGTTCGCGAACGGCCGCATCGCCGAGTCCGGCGGCGCCGAGCTCGCCGACCAGCTGGAGGCCGAGGGCTACGACAAGTACGTGAAGGGTGGCGCGACCGCGTGACACAGCTGCCTGGCCTCCTCGACATCGAGGCGATCCGCAAGGACTTCCCCCTGCTGGATCGTGTGGTCCACGACGGGAAGAAGATCGTTTACCTGGACAACGCGGCGACTTCGCAGAAGCCGCGCCAGGTACTCGACGCGCTGAACGAGTACTACGAGCAGCACAACGCCAACGTCCACCGCGGCGTGCACGTGCTTGCCGAGGAGGCCACGGCGCTGTACGAGGGCGCCCGCGACAAGGTCGCCGCCTTCATCAACGCGCCGAGCCGCGACGAGGTGATCTTCACCAAGAACGCCTCGGAGTCGCTCAACCTGGTCGCGAACATGCTCGGCTGGGCCGACGAGCCCTACCGGGTCGACAGCGACACCGAGATCGCCATCACGGAGATGGAGCACCACTCCAACATCGTGCCGTGGCAGCTGCTCTCGCAGCGCACCGGCGCGAAGCTGAAGTGGTTCGGCCTCACCGACGACGGCCGGCTCGACCTGTCCAACATCGAAGAGGTCATCACGGAGAAGACGAAGATCGTCTCCTTCACGCTGGTCTCCAACATCATGGGCACGGTCAACCCGGTCGAGGCGATCGTCCGGCGCGCCCAGGACGTCGGCGCCCTGGTGCTGATCGACGCCTCCCAGGCCGCCCCGCACATGCCGCTGGACGTGCAGGAGCTCGGCGCCGACTTCGTGGCCTTCACCGGCCACAAGATGTGCGGCCCGACCGGCATCGGCGTCCTCTGGGGCCGCCAGGAGCTCCTGGAGGACCTGCCTCCGTTCCTCGGCGGCGGCGAGATGATCGAAACCGTGTCGATGCACGCCTCGACGTACGCGCCGGCACCCCACAAGTTCGAGGCGGGTACGCCCCCGATCGCCCAGGCCGTCGGCCTCGGCGCGGCCGTGGACTACCTGACCGCGATCGGCATGGACAAGATCGCCGCGCACGAGCACGCGATCACCGAGTACGCGATCAAGCGCCTCGCCGAGGTGCCGGACCTGCGGATCATCGGACCGACGACGGCGGAGGACCGCGGCGCCGCGATCTCCTTCGTACTCGGCGACATCCACCCGCACGACGTCGGCCAGGTGCTGGACGAGCAGGGCATCGCGGTCCGCGTGGGACACCACTGCGCGCGCCCGGTCTGCCTGCGCTACGGAATTCCGGCGACGACGCGAGCGTCTTTCTATCTGTACTCCTCTCCCGCCGATGTCGACGCGCTGATCGACGGGCTGGAGCACGTACGGAACTTCTTCGGCTGACGGGGGAGACGAGGGTGACGAAGACGACGGAGTCGCTGTGAAGCTGGATTCGATGTACCAGGAACTGATCCTGGACCACTACAAGCACCCGCACGGGCGCGGCCTGCGCGACGGCGATGCCGAGGTGCACCACGTCAATCCGACGTGCGGTGACGAGATCACGCTCCGCGTGAAGTACGACGGCCGGACGCTGACCGACGTCAGCTACGAGGGCCAGGGCTGCTCCATCAGCCAGGCCAGCGCGTCCGTACTGAACGAGCTGCTGGTCGGCAAGGAGCTCGCCGAGGCGCAGAAGATCCAGGGCGTGTTCCTGGAGATGATGCAGTCGAAGGGCAAGATCGAGCCCGACGAGGCCATGGAGGAGGTGCTGGAGGACGCGGTCGCGTTCGTCGGCGTCTCCAAGTACCCGGCGCGCGTGAAGTGTGCTCTGCTGAGCTGGATGGCTTGGAAGGACGCGACGGCCCAGGCGATGGGTGAAGGACCTCAAGAATCTGCGAGGAAGACGGCATGACCGAGAACGCGACGCCCGAGGCGTCGATCAAGCCGGCCACCGAAGAGGAGGTCCGCGAGGCCCTCTACGACGTGGTCGACCCCGAGCTGGGCATCGACGTCGTCAACCTGGGCCTGATCTACGGCATCCACATCGACGACGCGAACATCGCGACCCTGGACATGACCCTGACCTCGGCGGCCTGCCCGCTGACGGACGTGATCGAGGACCAGGCCAAGTCGGCGACCGAGGGCATCGTCAACGAGCTCCGGATCAACTGGGTCTGGATGCCGCCGTGGGGCCCCGACAAGATCACCGACGACGGCCGCGAGCAGCTGCGCGCGCTCGGCTTCAACGTCTGAGCCGCCGCTCCCTGTCGTAAAGGGAAGGCCCCCGGCACTGTGTGCCGGGGGCCTTCCCTGTTTTTTTCCGATCCGTACGCGGACCTCTCGCTCAGTAGGCGGGGCGGTCCGCTGCGAGCAGGCCGGAGACCAGGTCCTCCTGGCGGATCCGCTGGTCCACGTAGAGCAGGGCGGAGCCCAGCTGCGGCAGGGTGGGGAAGAAGAGCTGGCTCAGGGCGCTGCCGGCCACCGAGAACAGCACGTACAGCACCGTGACGATGACGATCCCGGCGCTGAAGTCGGCGTCCGGACCGCTCAGGGCCACCGTCGGGATCATGACCGCGACGCCGACCAGCGTGAACACCAGCTGGACCACATAGGCCATGACCACGGCTATCAGCCCGATCAGCAGGCTGCAGCCGAAGATCCGCCACCAGCTGTGGCGGACCAGCTTCGCCGAGCGCCGCATGGCCGTGACCGGCCCCAGCCCCTCACAGACCGCGGCGGCCGTCGCGAGGCCGTAGCGGACCCAGATCCAGGCGGCGAAGGGGAGGGTGACCAGGAACAGGAACGGGAACAGCGTCACGAAGCTCACGCCGCCGGACCCGTCGTCGTTCTCGGTGGCGATCAGCAGCGGGATGCCGACGAGGAGGACGGCCGCGGCGGGCAGTGCGGCAAGCAGCCCGGTCAGCACGGTGACGCCGAGCACCGACGCGGCCCTGGCCTTGGCGCGGAGGAACACGGTGCCGATGGTGATCGGCCGGCCCAGCACCGCCTCCTGGACGACGGCGGGGATCGCGGCCGCGGTCAGCGCCATGCTCACGAGGGCGACCATCAGCGCGATCACGCCGAGCGGGATGAAGGTGGCCAGCACCGGGGTCATGTCCTCGGGTGCCGGGTCCTGGCCGTATCCGGGATCGAAGGCGCCGTCGAGATGGCTCCAGGTGATGAGCAGGCCGAGCGCGCCGAGGGCGACGACGACGAGCAGCGTCGCGAACTGCACGGCCAGCGTGAAACCGGCGAGCTGCTTCCAGTAGCGGCCGAGGGTGCCGAACGCACCGCCGAGTATGTCGCCGAGGGTCAGCGGGCGCAGCGGGATCACCCCGGGGCGCGGCGGCAGGGGCGGCAGCCAGCCGCCGCCCCAGGGGGGTGCGCCGTAGTGGGCGGGCGGTGCTGTGGGTGGTGCCGGCGGTGCTTGCTGTACTGGCGGTGCCGGCGGTTCTGGCGGCGCTGTTGGTGCTGCCGGTGCCGGTGCCGGTGCCGGTGCTTCTGGTGGTGTCGGCTGTGGATCCGGATGTTCCGGGAATCCCCGCCCCTCGTTCTGCGACACGTCGTACTCCGTTGTCAGTTCCCGTCCCCTGATGTGCGACGACACCGTATCCCAGCCCGATACGTACGGCTGTACGTATCGATGTGTACGCTTGTACACATGCCCTACGTACTGCTTGCCGCGGCCATCGCCGCCGAGGTCGCCGGAACCACCGCCATGAAGTACAGCGAGGGCTTCACCCGGCTCTGGCCCTCCCTCGGCACCCTGCTCGGCTACGCCATAGCGTTCACCCTGCTCGCGCAGACGCTCAAGACGATGTCGGTCGGCACGGCGTACGCGATCTGGGCGGGCGTCGGCACCGCCGCCATCGCCGCGATCGGCATGCTCTTCCTGGGCGAGGCGGCCACCGCAGCCAAGATCGCCGGAATCGCCCTGGTCATCGCCGGGGTGGTCCTGCTCAACCTCGGCGGGGCCCACTGATGGCGGGGGCGCGGCGGTACGACCCGGACCGGCGGGAACGGATCATCGACGCGGCGATGCGGGTGGTGGCCGCCAAGGGGATCGCGGGGCTGAGCCACCGCAGCGTGGCCGCGGAGGCCGACGTACCGCTCGGCTCGACCACCTACCACTTCACCACGCTCGACGAGCTCCTGGTCGCGGCCCTGCGCCGGGCCAACGTGGGCTTCGCGGTGACGCTCGCGGCCAGCCCCGCCCTGGCCGACCCGTCCACGGACCTGGCTTCGGCACTGGCCCGGCTGCTGGGCGAGCTCCTCGCGGCCGACCGGGGCCGCGCTGAACTCGAGTACGAGCTCTACCTCGCGGCCCTGCGCCGGCCCGCACTCCGCCCGGTGGCGGCTGAGTGGTGCGAGGCGATGGCGGACGTCCTGTCCCGGCACACGGACCCGGCCACGGCCCGGGCCCTGGTGGCCGTGATGGACGGCATCACGCTGCAAGTCCTGCTGACGGACGCGGAGTACGACGAACCCGGCACCCGCGACATCCTCGCCCGGGTCCTGCGCCCTGCCTAGCGCCCGTCCATCCGAGCACGCAGGGAGGGCCCGCGGCTCAGCCGCGGGCCCTCCGTGTGGAGCCGTGGAACAGGGCGCTACGGAGCGACCGGCAGCGCCGGTGTCCGGAGCGTCGGGACGCTCCAGCGCTGCGCGGCCGTCCCGTTGCAGGTCCACAGGTTGAACTGCGTACCCCGGGAGCGGTTCGCCCCCCACAGGTCGAAGCAGCGGCCCGACTGCGGGTTCCAGATGGTGCCGTCGGCGCGCGGGAGCAACTGCTGGCCGCCCTCGGGCAGGCAGCCCCAGAAGATCAGGTCAGTGCCCTCGGCGGTGCCGTTGGCGCTGGCCGCGACGCACTGGCCCTTCTGGGTGAGGGTGCCGTTCGCGTTGAAGCTGAACTTCTGCGCGTCCGTGCCGTTGCAGTCGTACAGCTGCGGCGGGGTGCCGTTGGCCACGTTGCCCCCCGGCGCGTCCACGCAGTAGTCCGGCGAGGCGGCGTAGCGGATCGGCAGGTTGTCCGTCGTCGCCTGCGGCGTGTGGTTCTGGTAGACGGCCAGTCCGGCGATCGCGCTCTTGCCCGAGCTGCTGGGCTGGCCCTGGTACTTGTACCGGCCCAGGACCAGGGAGCCGCTGGGTGCCGGGCTGGTGGCGGCCCTGTGGTGGCCGCTGGAGGCCAGGGTGCCGTTGACGTAGAGGCTCATCGCCCCGGTGGTGGCGTCGTACGTCGCCGTGAGCTGGGTCCACGCGCCGGGCTTGAAGACGTTGGCCGGGGTGACCGTCGAGGTGAAGTCGTACGGCCAGCTGTCGTCGTCGGCGTGGGCGATGGCGAACCGCCACTGGTCCGGGTCCGCATAGAGGATGAACGAACTCGCACGGGTGTTGTCCTGGCTGGCGATCACACCGGCCTGGTCCATCCGCGCCCAGGTGCTGATGGTGAAGGACTGCCGGGGGTCGACGGGCTTCGCCGGGCCGGTGACCACCGACTTGGCGGCGGCGTCGAACACGGCGACCTGGCGTGCCCGGCCGTCCACGGTCTCGGTGGCGTACGTGACCCCGACCGCGGAGGCGTCGTTCGAGGTGCCGCCCGCCGACTTGGCGGGGATGCCCTTCGTGTCGCCCTCCAGGCGCCACTGGACCGTCGGCGCCTGCGTGTTGCCCCGCACGTGGTTGCTGCCGAAGCTGCTGACCGCGGTGCCGGTGGCCACGCCCGCCCAGGCGCGCAGCGTGCCGGAGCTCTCGAGCGCCCAGAAGTCCGGGATGCCGTCGCCGGTCACATCGCCGTCCGAGCCGACCCGGGGGGCGGTCGAGCCCTTGATCCCGTAACCGATACGGGTCGCGGGCTGCTGGGCGAGGCCCGTGACGACCACGTACTGGTCGGCCTCGCGGGTCGCGGTCTGCAGGGCGTACTGGAAGATGTCGCCGCTCGTCCGGTTGCGCACCCACAGCGCGGGAGCGGTGTCGGCCGTGGTGCCGATGTTCAGCGCGTTGCCGGGGACCATCAGGTCCTTGTCGTCCCAGGTGCCGCTCGCGTCCACCAGCGTGGGCGCGGCCAGCGACTGGTTGGCCTTGACCGGGTAGAACCACAGGTTGCCGGACTCCACGGCCAGCAGGCCGGTGGCGTCGGTGACCTGCCGGCTGGGCGTACGCGTGGTGCGGGCCGGGCCGGTCGGGGTGATCTGGCTGGAGTGCTCCCAGGTCGCCACGTTGTGGTAGCCGGTGCACGCCGTGGTGAACGTCGTGTCGCACTCCGGCTTGTCGACCGTGCTCTTCGTGCCGAGCGTGAAGCGGCCCGGATCCGACAGCGTGTTGTCGTAGACGAAGAGCTCCTGGCCGCCGAGACCGCCGGGGGTGGCCGGCTCCCGGTGGACGAAGAGGTCGTCCACGTTGCGCCCGGGGTCGAGCGACCCGCGGTGGGCGGTCCGGTAGTCCTTCCAGGTGCGTCCGGAGGCCACCTCGGGGGCCTGGAGGGCGCTGGCCGCGGTCCCGCTGGGGATCATGCTGCGGCTGGTGAAGTCGCTGGCGCGGCCGTGCGTGACGAGGTTGCCGGTGGCGTCCGGGAGGAGGATGTCGGGGCGGGCGTCCCCGGTGGTGTCACCGAAGGCGACCTCGCCCTGCTTCCACGGCACGTAGAAGGCGTACGACTGGGTCTGCGAGGAGTTGCCGGCCTCGTCCAGGACGCGCGCGTACACGATGTTCGTGCCCCAGTGGGTGGGCTTGACGCTGATGGAGCTCACGTTGAGCGGGCTGCCGCACTGCCTCTGGGCCCCGGCCAGCTGCGGGTCGAAGCCCCACTCGATGCAGGCCAGCCCGGAGTTGCGCAGCCCCGCGCCCGGGCTCGGGTCGGAGGCCACGACCGGGAGGGTGCCCGTGTCGCCCAGGCCCAGCCGGGTGATCTGGCCGTTGCCCGCCGGCGGGTACTGGGTGGCCGGGTCGGTGAACTGGCCGAACTCCAGCAGCGGCGGCGTGCGGTCGACGGAGAAGTGGCAGGTCGGGGCTGCCGGACCGCGCAGCAGGCCGTCGTCGCCCTGGACCGACCAGCCGTAGCTGCGGCCGTCCTGCAGTCCGCCGACGGTGTACGAGGCGTCGGTTCCGGTGGCCACGAATCCGGACCAGCCGGTGTGGTGGGTCGTGCCGGTGTTGTGGTCCCACACGTTCACCCACTCGGTGAGCTGGCCCTGGTTGGGGCTGCTGACCTTGGAGACGAACGCCACGCTCGGGTTGGAGATCCAGCCGAACTGCTCGACGGGTACGGCACCGCAGGCCTGGGTGTCGCCCGCGACCTCGCGGTGCGGGGCCGGAACGGTGCGCTGGTTCTCCGGGACGCGGGGCGGGAAGTCGTACTCCGAGCTGAGCACCGCGCTGTACGCGAACCGCTTGAACGCGATCCGGTCGCCGGTGCCCTCCTTCCCGGTGAGGGCGAAGGCGAGCGGGGTGCCGGTGGTCTTGATCCCGTCACGCATCGCGTTCGTGACGTTGAAGTTCACCGGGATGTCCGCGTAGCAGTCGCCGCTGTTGCCGTTGCCGCCGACGGACTGGTTCTGGATCCACTCGCGGAGCGTGTGGTTGCTCCACTTGACCGTGGATCCGAAGGCCGCCGCCCGGTACAGGTGTACCGGGTACTTGTTGGTGCAGGACCAGTCGGAGGAGATGTACTGGCTGACCCGGAGGTTGGCGTAGTTGATCGTGGCGCCCGCGTAGCCGCTGAGGTCGAACTCCCAGAGCGCGCGCTCGATGCCGGTCTGGGTCTCCCAGCCCTGGTAGCCCACGCCGGGGTGGTCCCGGTCGCTGGAGCCGGTGCGGTCGTAGTTGCCGACGTCGTACGCCTGCTGGACCCAGGCGTGGTGGGTCTTGCCGCGGCCGTCGACGGACCACGACGGGTCGACGTAGATCGGGTACGTGGTGTCCGCGCCGTCGAGCAGCTCGGCGCTCGGTGCCAGGGCGATGGCCCCCGTGGCGCGCTGCGCGGGGCCGGTCACCTTGGCGGCGGTGACGGGAATGCGGGCGACGGAGGCACCGGCGCCGGGTCCGTCGGCGTTGCTGGTTTCGGCACGGCCGCCGGTGGACCCGGCGGCGCCGGGGGCGTCGAGGTCGGCGTAGCGGGAGCCCCGCTTGCCGGCCGGGCGGGCCTCGCCGCCCGACCACATCAGGGGAGCGGGCGCACGGAAGACGGTGTCCTCGCCGCTGTCGGCGGTGAGGCTCCCGTCCTTGCCCTTGCTGAGGGTCAGGCCCTTGGAAACCGTGGGGAACACCAGGTTCCGGACCGCGGGGTTCGCCGCCGCGGCCGGGGTGCGCAGGACCACCACCGTGGTGTAGCCGCCGTACTTGGTGGCGCTCACCTGGAGGTCGGTATCGGGCGCCACGTTCTCGAACACCGCGTCGTTGCCCTTGAGCACGGGCTTGGGCAGCGCCCCCGGGAACGGCGAGGAGACGGCGAGCTCCTTGCCGTCTCCGGTGGTCATCGTGGCGAGCGGACCGGTGCCGCCGCCGGAGATGACGAGGCCGGAAGTCGAGGCCTTCGGCGCCACGGTGCCGTCGGCGCGCACGGCCAGGGTGTCGTCCAGAGCCTGCCAGTTGCCCTTCGCGCCCTTCACGCGCTGCGGCAGCACATGGCTCTCGGAGCGCAGCGTGCCCCGGGGCGTGGCGACCGTCGTGCTGTACTCGGTCGTCAACTCGGGGACCGGGACGTCTTTTCCGGTCGCCTTGGCCTGTTCCCGCGCCTTCTCGGCGGGCGTCGCGGCCGGTACCGCGGACGGCCCGGGCTTCGTGCCGTTCGCAGCGGTGACCCCGGAGACCTCGTGTCCCGGCAGCGCCGCGGCCTGTGCCGCGTACGGCGTGGCCAGCAGCACCACGGCCGCGGCCCCCCACGCCAGACCGGAAACGACCGGTCTGCTCAGGGCGGCCCTTCGTGCATCGGACATACCTGTGCCCACTCCCCCCATGCATGAACGCCTCTGGGCAATGCGCGCAGAGACCGGGGCACTGTGGCAGGAAGCAGATGGCTGCTCAATAGGTGGAAGAGTTGATTCCGTCCTGCTTGGGCGTAGTGATCGCAATTGGCACCGAGTGAGATTCGCCACTCGTCTCAGCAAATTGGCTGAAAGATGACGGCGTGTTGCCTTGACTGATAGCTTCCCCCGCTTGAGCCGGTGATCACCCGGATCAACGGCATCCACTTCGGGGGGTTGAGCGATGCCGCATTCAGGCACGCACAGTTCTCGGCGATTCCCATGGAGACGGGTCACCGTCCCGCTGGTCATCGCCTTGGCCACATCACTTCTGGCAGTACCGCCGTCCGGCGCGGCGGAACCGGATTTCGACAGGGTCTGGAAGCCCAGGACACCGCTGCCGAACACGGCTTCGGTGCCCGCCCTCACCAAGGGCCCGCACGCGAAGGTGAAGCCGCCGCGCCCGGTTCCCGAGCGTGCGGCGAAGCCCCGGCCCGTCGCACCGGTCACCCGCCTCGCCGGGACGGCCCGGCCGGTGGCGAAGACCGCCGCACGCGCGGGTGGGCTTCCCGTGTGGGTGGCGCCCGCCGGCGGGAGCTCCGAGGCCGGCCCGCCCGCGGTGACCGTCGTCCGCAACGACACCAAGACCGCACGCGCGGCCGGAGTCGACGGACTGCTCTTCACGCTGACCGCGGACGGCGCCGCCGGTACCGCGGGCGCGCGGACGCCCGTCACCGTCGGCTTCGACACGGCGGCCCTCCAGCAGGCCACCGGAGGCCGGTTCGCCGCGCACGGACGCCTGGTCCGCCTCCCGGCGTGCGCCGCGACCACCCCGCACCTGGCCGCCTGCCAGGTCCGGACGCCGCTGGCCACGCACTACGACAAGGCGACCGGACGCCTCACGGCCGACGTCACCGTGTCCGCCACCACCGCACCCGCGGCGCCCAGCGGCGCCCGCTCGACGTTCTCCGACGCCGTGGGCGCGTCCGCCGCCCCGCTGCTGCTCGCCGCCGAGACCGAGGCACAAGGTGGTGGCGGCGACTACACCGCCACCGCCCTCACCCCGTCCTCGGCCTGGGCCTCCGGCAGCGCCTCCGGCGCGCTGACGTACAACTACCCGCTCCAGGTCCCGCCGGCCCTGGGCGGTGCCGCCCCGCAGCTCGCCCTGAACTACGACTCGTCCTCCGTGGACGGCCGTACCTCGGCGACCAACGCCCAGGCCTCGTGGATCGGTGACGGCTGGGACCTCAACCCCGGCTTCATCGAGCGCACGTACAAGATGTGCGACGACGCCGGCATCGACGGCTCCGGCGACCTCTGCTGGTCGGGCCACAACGCCTCGCTCTCCCTCGGCCCGCACTCCGGACCGCTGGTCCGAGTGGCCACCTCGGGGGCCGCGACCGATGCCGCGACCGGCGTGTGGCGGCTGAAGAACGACGACGGCACACGGGTCGAGTTCGGCTCGGGCGCGGGGAACTCCGTGCGTGACGGCGCGTACGCCAAGGTCACCGACCCCACCGGCACCGTGTACTACTTCGGCGTCAATCACCTGCCGGGCGGCGACAAGACGGACCCGGCGACGAACTCGGTCTCCAGCGTGCCCGTGTACTCGCCCGAGAGCGGGGACCCCTGCTACGACTCCGCCAAGGGCAACGCCTCCTGGTGCCAGATGTGGCAGCGGCTCTCGCTCGACCACGTCGTCGACCCGCACGGCAACCTCACGCAGTACAAGTGGGCTCCGGAGACCAACCACTACAACCGCGGCGGCGCCCAGAACAACGGCACCGGCACCCAGACCGCCTACACCCGCGCGACCACCCTCGCGTCGGTGGCGTACGGACAGCGGCTTGACGAGCAGGTGGCGGCCAAGGGCACGCTCCAGCCGGCCGCCCGGGTGACCTTCACCACCGCCGAACGGTGTGTGGACACCGCGGCCTGTGACCCGTCGCAGCGCATTGCGGCCAACAGCACCAACTGGCCCGACGTACCGGTCGACCAGGAGTGCAAGTCCACCGGCACCTGCACCGAGTACGCGCCGACCTACTTCACGACCAAGCGGCTGGCCTCCGTGCTGACCGAGGTGCGCGTCGGAGGCGCCTGGAAGAGCGTCGACTCGTACACGCTCGGGCACTCCTTCCCGGACCCGAAGGACACCACCAGCCAGAAGGCCCTCTGGCTCGACTCCGTCCAGCGCACCGGCCTGACGGAAACCCCGAACGTGCCGATGTCGCCGGTGAAGTTCACCCCGGTGATGCTGCCCAACCGCGTCGACGGCACCGATCTGGTCCCCGCGCCGCCGATCATGAACCGGCCGCGGATCCAGCAGATCGCCAACGAGACCGGCGGCGTCCTCAACGTCGACTACAACCTCCCTGCCTGCTCCCGCGTCAACAACGTGATGCCGGCGGCCGAGGACGACAACACCCTGGCCTGCTACCCGGTGCGCTGGAGCCCGCCCGGCTCGGTTCACGACGCGGACCCGGTCCTCGACTGGTTCCACCACTACACGGTCAGGTCCCTCACCGAGAACGACACGGTGACCGACGCCCCGCAGAAGATCACCTCGTACGCGTACGGGCCCGCGGGCTGGCACCGCGACGACAACCAGTTCACCGAGGCCAACGCCCGCACCTGGGGCGAGTTCCGTGGCTTCAAGACCGTTACCGTCACTACCGGCAGCGGCAACGACGGTCCCCGGGCCCAGGTGCGTACCACCTACCGCCAGGGCATGAACGGTGACGTCCGCAAGAGCGGTTCGGCGCGCAGCGTCACGCTGACCGACGCGCTCGGCAATGCCGTCACCGACCACGAGTGGCTCTCCGGCCAGGTCCTCCAGACCGAGACCTTCGACCAGGCCGGCGGTTCCGTCACCCGGCACAGCGTGACCGGGGTCAGCGGCGAGGCCGAGACGGCCACCCAGTCGCGCGGCACCGGCCTGCCCGCCCTCGTCGCCCGCGTCCCGTACACCACCAGGACCGAGACCGCGAGCGCCAAGAAGACCGACGGCACCTGGTCCAAGACCACCAAGACCACGGTCACGGACGCCGCGAACGGCAACCGCCCGGTCACCGAGCTCGACCACGCCGACGGCACCGAGGACGTGTGCACCCGCTCGTCCTACGCCTCCGGCCCGGACCCGCAGCGCACCAACCTCGTCTCCGAGACCCTGAAGGTCTCCGGCGCGAACGCCTGCACGGCCGCCGCCACGGCGGCGAACACCGTCGAACGCAAGCGCGTCCTGTTCGACGGCAAGCCCTTCGGCCAGACGGGCGCCACCGGCAACCCGACCGGCACGCAGGTGCTGGACGAGTACGCCGCCGACGGCACCCCCCAGTTCACCACCACCGCCACCACCGAGTTCGACGCGTACGGCCGGACCCTGACGGTCACCGACCCGACGCGCACCGACACCCAGCACCCCGGCGGTGCGCTCACCCGCACCACGTACAGTCCGGCGACGGGTGAACTGCCGTCGAAGTCGACCTTGTCGGCCCCGGCTCCGGACCAGGTGTCCACCGTCACCTGGGACACCGTCACTACGCTGGACCCGCGCCGCGGGCTCCCGCTCACGGAAGCGGACCCCAACGGCAAGACCAAGACGCTGCGTTACGACGCCCTGGGCCGCATGACCGCGGCCTGGCGCCCGGGCCGGGCACCGGCTACCGAGCCGAACGCCGACATGACGTTCGACTACAGCCTGTCCCAGGCGGCCGGCGTCCCCTCGGCGGTGACCACCTCCGTGCTCAAGAAGGACGGCACCTCCCCCGTCTACCTGCGCAGCATCAACATCCTGGACGGCTTCGGCCGGGACCGGCAGATCCAGGCCTCCCCTGCCAACCCCGCCTACACGGGCCGTCTGATCAGCGACAAGCTGTACGACTCCCAGGGCCGCGTCCGGGTCGCCAACGCGAGCTGGTACAACAACGCCTCGGGGCCGGTACGCACCCTCGCGGCCGCCGCCGAGTCGTCGATCCCGTCTCAGAACCGGACCACGTACGACGGCCAGGGCCGCACCACTGTGGAGGCCACCTGGTCCCTCGGCGTCGAGCAGAGCCGGACCACGACCAGCTACCCCGGCGCCGACCGCACGGACACCGTGCCCCCGGCCGGCTCCTGGCCGAGCAGCGTGTACCTCGACGCGCGCGGCCGGACCACCGAGCGCCGGCAGTACCGCACCCCGACCGTGACGGGCATCGCCGCCGACGCCACGGTCTCGACGTACACGTACACGCCGGACGGCAAGGCCGCCACGCGAAAGGACGCGGCGGGCAACACCTGGAGCTACGGCTACGACCTCCGGGGCAGGCAGACCAGCGCCACCGAGCCGGACACGGGCACCACGACCCAGGGCTACGACACCGCCTCCCGGCTCGTCTCCTCCAAGGACGGCCGGGGCAAGGTCCTGCTGCGCACCTACGACCTGATGGACCGCCAGCTCGGCCTGTACGACGGGGCGGTGAGCAGCGCCAAGCAGCTCACCGGCTGGACGTACGACACGGTGACCAACGGCAAGGGCAAGCCCGCCTCGTCCACCCGCTACGTCGGGGGCACGGGCGGTCAGGCCTACACCAACACGGTCACGGGCTACGACAACGGCTACCGCGCGACGGGCATGCGCATCAGCATCCCCGGCAGCGAGATCGGCCAGACCGGCACCTTCACCTACACGGCGACCAGCACCTTCGACAAACTGACCGGTGAGCGCAAGACCGCGCTGCTGCCGGCCATCGGAGGCCTCCCGCTCGACGACCTGCTCTACTCGTACAACGACCACGGTCAGCTCTACAAGTACGCGGGCGCCACGACGTACGACGTGCAGACGGAGTACGACGCCTTCGGGCGGGTGGTCCGCTCGACGGTGAACCCGTTCACGAAGCAGGTCGTCACCACCCTCGGCTACGACCCGGGCTCCGGCAGGCTGGCGACCCAGTTCCTGGACAAGCAGACCTCCGTCACCGGGGCGGTCCAGCAGGCCTCGTACACGTACGACAAGTCCGGCCGCATCACCTCGATCACCAGCACGCCGGACAACAACCCGGTCCTGCGCGACCGCGAGTGCTTCACCCTGGACCACCTCGGCCGGATGACGGCGGCGTGGACCGACAACGGCGGGCTGACCGCTCCCGGGCCCGGCCAGACCGCCGACCAGGGCGCCTGTGCCAACACGACCCCGTCGGCGGCCTCGGTCGGCGGCGGCAACCCGTACTGGCACGGGTTCTCGTACGACGTGACGGGCAACCGCACGGCGTTCGTCAACCGCGACCGCACGGGCGACACCACCAAGGACGTCACCACCACGCAGGGCTACCCGGCGGCGGGCACCGTCAACAACGGCGCCGGCAGCGGCGGTCCGCACGCGGTGAACTCCAGCACGGTCAAGACCGGTACCACCACGACCTCGTCGGGGTCCACCCGCTACGACGGTTCCGGCAACCCGGTGACCCAGTACACGTCGAAGGCCGGCACCACCGGCATGGCGTGGACCCCGGACAACCGTATGGACACGCTCACTCCGGCCATCGCCGTCACGGGCATCGGCGGCAAGTGCCTCGACGTCCAGGGCGGCAGCTCGGCGAACGGCCAGCCGATCCAGATCTACACCTGCAACAACGGCGGCGCCCAGAAGTTCTCGGTCACCGGCGACGTGCTCAAGGTGTTCAACAAGTGCGTGACCGCCATGGGCACCACGGCCGGCTCTGTCATCCAGATCCAGCCCTGTGACGGCTCCGCCGGGCAGACCTGGAACCGGCGCGCCGACGGCACCCTGTACAACCCGGCGTCCACGCGCTGCATCGGGGTTCCCGGTGACGTCTCCACCAACAGCGTGGACGTGCAGCTCGCGGACTGCGGCACCCCGGTCCCGGCCGGCCAGAAGTGGACGGCCACCGACCGCACGACCTCGTACGTGTACGACGCGAACGGGGCCCCGATCGTCCGGCGCAGCCCGGGGAAGACCACGGTCACCCTCGGCGAGGACGAGCTGACGTACGACACGGTCGCCAAGACCCTGACCGGTACCCGGTACTACCCGATCCCGGGCGGCATGACCATGGTCCGAGTGGGCGCCGGCACCCTGACGATCCAGCAGGCCGACCACCACGGCTCGGGCGTCCTGACGGTCGACGCGAACACCCTCACAGTCAGCCGACGGGCGATGGACCCCTTCGGCAACCCGCGCGGCACCCAGCCCGCCGCGGGTGTCTGGGGCGGCCAGAAGGGCTTCGTGGGCGGCACCAAGGACGACACCACGGGCCTGACGTACCTGGGAGCCCGCCAGTACGACCCGGTCGCAGGCCGGTTCCTGAACGCTGACCCGGTCATCGACCCGAACGACCCGCAGCAGTGGAACGGCTACGCGTACAGCGGCAGCAACCCGGTCAACGCCACCGACAAGAGCGGCCTGTTCTGTGACGGCTGCAGCGCCAACAAGGACAACTCGGCGTGGGACCCCTCCCACGGCCCGGGCTGCGCGGGCGGCACCTGCTACTACCCGGGCACCAGCCAGCCCTGGTACAGCTCGCTCACCCGCTCGGACAATGGCGGCAACCCCTCGCGCAACGGCAACACGACCAGCTGGGACAGCCTGACCAGGGAGGACCGCGACTACTTGGCGAGGGCGCAGCTCCTCGCCATCAACTGGCACGTGATGCCGTGGCTCCCGAACTTCTCCTCACTCCTGCACCACTACACCCACGGGTGGGGTGAGGACTACATCCTGGCGCCCGACGACGTCGACGACCTGGTCATGGACACCACGGAAGGCCCGCTGAAGGACTACCTCAGGGCGAAGGCCGCCGCCGCGGAGCAGAACTCCAAGCCCGGTGAGACCGTGGCCTTCGACTCCGGCTGGGTCGGCGTCACCGCGGGCAAGGACCACCCGGACTGGACGCTGGCCTTCCGCAGCTTCCAGTACCGGGCCACCGGGACGGTGGAGGACGGCCAGATCAGCTACCGGCTCCAGATCTACAAGAACTGGAACTTCGACCACGGCGAGAGCCTCTTCAAGAACAAGTACACGACGGCGCTGGGCGACGACTTCGGCAAGTACGCGCGCCTCCACGAGGTGGGCCTCGCGCAGGAGTTCGACGTCTGGGGTACCGGAAGGCAGCAGACCATCTCCTTCCGCGACCCGTCCTGACACCTGCCATGAACACGGGAAGGCCCCGACCGCGACCGCGGTCGGGGCCTTCCCCGCGTCCGGCCAAGGGCCGTCAGTCGCGCCTTCGGCGGCGGTATTCCTCGGTGGCGAGGCCGCCGACGCCCCAGTCCTCCGTGGCGACCTCGTCGATGAGGACGAAGGTGGTGGCGGGGTCCTTGTGGAGGACCTTGACGAGCAGATCGGTGACACCCGCGATGATCTCGGCCTTCTGCGCGGCCGTGGCTCCCTCGCGAGTGATCTTGACGTTGACGTAGGGCATGGCGATCGCCCTTCCGGGATTCGGGGGCGGCGGGGGATCAGGAGCGGCCGACGACGTGGCCGCCGTCCACCCGCAGGGCGTGGCCGGTGACGAACTCGGCCTCGGTGAGGTAGAGGACGGCATCGGCGATCTCGGAGACCTCGCCCACGCGGTTCAGCAGGGCGAGGCCGCCGAAGGAGTCGACGTCCGAGCCCGCGTGCAGCGGAGTGCGGACCACGCCGGACGCGATGAGGTTGACGCGGATGCCGTCGGCGGCCAGTTCGGCGGCCAGGCTGGTGGTCAGCGCGTGCACGCCGGCCTTGCTCACCACGGGTGCGGAGGCCGGGAAGCCCGCGATGGCGTGGTCGACCAGGACGGTCCCGATGTTGGTGACGCTGCCGCGCTCACCCCGCGAGCGCAGGGCGCGGACGAAGGCCTGGGTGGTGAGGTACGTGCCCTTGAGGTTGCCGACCAGATAGCCGTCCAGCTCCTCCTCGGTGACCTCGGTGAAGGGCCTGGAGGCGAAGGTCCCCGCGTTGTTGACGAGGACGTCGACGCGGCCGAAGCGCTCGATCGCGGTACGGACGAGCTCCTCGCCCGTCCGGGGGTCGGCGATCGAGCCCGTGACCTTGGCGATCCGCGCGGGCTCGCCGAGCTCCGCGGCGGCCTTGGCGAGGCGGTCGGCATCGCGCCCGTTGAGGACCACGTTGGCGCCGGCGGCCAGGAAGGCGCGGGCGATGCCCAGGCCGATGCCGCTGGAGGAACCGGTGACGATGGCGGTGCGGGCGGTGTTGCTGGTGTCGGACATCGATGTGCCTTTCGTGGCGATCGGTCGATCGGTCGAATCGGGCTGACACCAGGAATCTATGAGCCGTCAACTCATAACACCACTATGGAATTTGAAGCATGTGATAATCCAGGGTTATGGATGTGGATCTGCGTGACCTGGAACTCCTGGACGCCACCGCCGACGCCGGCTCACTCACCGCGGCCGCCGAGCGGCTGTACGTGAGCCAGCCCGCGCTCAGCCAGCGGCTGACCCGGCTGGAGGAGCGGCTGGGCATGCGCCTCTTCGACCGGAAGGGGCGGCGGCTGGTGCCGAACGCGGCCGGCCGCCGGATGCTCGTCGCGGCCCACCACATCCTGGGGGAGCTGGAGTCGGCCGCCCGCGACCTGCGGGAGATGCGCGACGGCCGTGACCGGCGGGTCCGCTTCACCGCCCAGTGCAGCACCACCTTCCAGTGGCTGCCGCCGGTGCTGCGTGCCTTTCGCGAGCGGGAGCCGGATGCCGACGTGCGCATCGAGACGGTCCCCGACGACGCGCCGATCCCCGCCCTGCTCGCCGACCGGGTGGACGTCGCGCTCGTCACCAAGCCCGACCGGCAGATGGACCTGGTGGACCTGATCCCGCTGTTCGAGGACGAGATGGTGGCCGTGGTGCCGGCCGGCCACCCGTGGGCGTCCCGCACCCATCTGACCGCCGGTGACTTCAACGGCGCCGACCTGGTCCTCTACGACGTCTACGACCAGAACCGGATTCCCGCGCTCCCGCTGCCGATCCCCGCCCAGGCCCGGCCCGCCCGCATCACCACCATGCCGGTGGTCACGGACCTGGTGATCG
Source organism: Streptomyces sp. NPDC051211 (assembly GCF_040689505.1). Lineage (NCBI taxonomy): Bacteria > Bacillati > Actinomycetota > Actinomycetes > Kitasatosporales > Streptomycetaceae > Streptomyces > Streptomyces sp. NPDC051211. The sequence goes on along the minus strand of NZ_JBFBAV010000011.1, from coordinate 25,398 downwards.
AGATGGTGGCGGGCGGCCAGGGAGCGACGGTCCTGCCGAACTGGGTGGCCGCCCCGTACGCGGCCTCCCACGGCATGGCCCTGGTCCGCATCGGTGCGCGGCCCATGACCCGCACCTGGTACTGCGCCACGCGCCAGGGCCCCCGGTCACCCCAGCTGTCCGCTTTCGTGGAGGAACTCACGACCCGCCTCGCCGCCCGGGAGGGGGCCCGGGCGTTCGCTTCCCAGGTCCCCCAGGTCCCCCAGGTCCCCCAGGTCCCCCAGGCTCCCGAGGTCCCCCAGGCTCCCGAGATCCCTCAGGCCCACTAGGCCCCGTCGGACGCGGGCGCGCGGACGGCCGACAGGGCCGCCGCGACGCTCGCCTCGATGTCCCGGACCGGGTACAGGACCTCCCGGATGGTCCGGTCCCGGCCCACCACCAGCGTCGCCCGCTTCAGCCGGCTCACCCCCGACGCCCGGAACGTCGGCAGGCGCAGCGCCGCGGTCAGCGTCAGTTCCGCGTCCGAGAGCAGCGGGAAGCGGAGGCGTTCGTGTTCGGCGAACTCCCGCTGCTCGTCGGGGCGCTGAGTGGACACCCCGTGGACCGTCGCACCGGCCGCCGTGAACTCTGCCAGCCGGTCCCGGTAGGTGCAGGATTCCAGCGTGCACCCCTTCGCCCCGGGGATGCCGGCCCAGCCGGGCGGGTAGGCCTCGGCCCGGGCGTACGCGCCGGGGAAGCAGTACAGGACCGTGTACGCGGTGTCCTGCGCCACCGGGTCCCGCAGCTCGCCGAACCGGTCCGGCAGCAGGAGCTCCGGCAGCCGGGTGCCGCGCAGCGCGTGCACGCGGGCCGCCTCCCGCGAGGCCGTGTCCGTGGTCGCCGTCATCTCTCCCTCTCCCAGTACCCAGGTGTCTCCCCAGTCCTGGAGGGCGACCAGGACCGGCAGCAGCGCCCGCCCGCGCGGGGACAGCCGGTACGCGTGCCGCACCGGACGCTCCTGGTACGGCTCCCGCACCAGCACCCCCGCGTCCACCAGCAGCTTCAGCCGCTCGGCCAGCACCTTCCGGGAGACGCCCAGCTCGTGCTGGAACTCGTCGAAGCGGTTCAGGCCGCGTGCCGCGTCGCGCACGATCAGCAGCGTCCACCAGTCGCCCACCACGTCGAGTGCCTGCGCGATGGAGCAGTCGGCGTCGCCGAGATGCGTGCGCTGGGCCATTGGGATCTCCTTCGTCCGTTGACCCGAGGCTGTCATGCTGACACAGTCAGTTCCCAAAAGGAACTGACTCAGGGATCATCAGGGGGAGAGACGCGTGCGCCAAGGGTTCAAGGAGGTACCGCGGGCGGTGTGGCTGCTCTCGGCCGGGGTGTTCGTCAACGCCGTGGTCAGCCTCACCTTCGTCTTCGTCTTCCTCTACCTGAGCGGCCCGCGCGGTCTCGGCGCCGGCACCGCCGGCCTGATCACCGGCATCGGCGGCCTCGGCACGGTGGCGGGCAACTTCACCGGCGGCTGGTTCGGAGACCGGTTCGGCCACCGCAGGGTGCTGCTCGCCGCCGCCGCGGTGGCCGGCCTGATCCTGATGAGCCTCCCGCTGCTGCCCACCGTGCTGCTGTACGCCGCCCTGCCCGCCGCCGAGTACGCCACCGGCGTCATCCGCGCCGCCAACTCCGCCCTGGTCGCGGTGATCGTGCCCGAAGGGGCCCGCCGCCAGGCCTTCGCCGTGGTCCGCTGCGTCTCCAACGGCGGCTTCACCCTCGGCCCGCCGCTCGGAGCCCTGGTCGCGACCGGGCTCTCGTACGACTGGCTGTTCGTCGCCGACGGGATCGGCACCCTCTTCTTCGCGCTCTGGACCGCCCGGGTGGTCCCGGCGCGCGGTGCCCGCCGGTCCGCGGCCCCGGGCGGGCGTCGGGGCCGCGGAGTCTGGCGAGAGCTCCGGGCCCGGCCCGCCGTGCTGGTCCTCCTCGGCGCCGTCCTCGTGGTGGACCTCGTCTACCGGCAGCAGTACTTCACCTTCCCGGTCTTCCTCGCCGACCACGGCCTGGACGTCGGCGCCTTCGGGCTGATCATCGCCCTGAACGGCGCGATCATCCTGCTCCTCGAACTGCCGGCTGCCGTGGCCCTCCGGGACCGCCCGCCACTGCGGATCATCGGCACCGGGCTGCTGCTCGTCGGAGCCGGCTATGCGGCCCTGCAGGCCGGCGCGGGCGTCGCCACGGCCGTCGTGATGATGGTGCTGCTCAGCCTCGGCGAGATCCTCTACAAGACCACCGCCACGGCGTACGTCGCCGACCAGGCGCCCGAGCACGCGATCGGGCGGTTCCAGAGCCTGTACGCGGGGGTCTCGGTCAGCGGGGTGGTGCTCGGCCCGCCGCTCGGCGGGGCCCTCTACGCGGCCGCGCCCGGGCTGCTCTGGCCGCTCTGCGCGCTGCTCGCGGGCCTGGCGGGCGCCGCCGTCCTGTACATGTCGACACGGCCGGCGCGACACGCGGTCCGACCGGCACATGAGACCGGTTCGCGACCGCGGGCCGTCGCCGGTTAGGTTTCCCACATGACTGCTACGCGTACCACCGGCGCCGTCGCCGCCGGACTTGCCACCATCACCCCCGACGGCACCGTCCTCGACACCTGGTTCCCCGCCCCCGAGCTGGTCGAAGAGGCCGGCCCGGCCGGCACCGAGCGGCTCACCGCCGAGCAGGCCGTGGAGCTCCTCGGCGCCGCCGCGGCCAAGGCCATCCGCTCGGACGCGGTCCGCGGGGTCGAGGTCGTCGCCGTGCGCACGGTCATCTCCGCCCTGGACGACAAGCCGCTGGACACGCACGACGTCTACCTGCGCCTGCACCTGCTGAGCCACCGCCTGGTCAAGCCGCACGGCCAGAGCCTGGACGGCATCTTCGGCCTGCTGGCCAACGTCGCCTGGACCTCGCTCGGACCGGTCGCCGTCGACCAGGTCGAGACCGTCCGCCTCAACGCCCGCGCCGAGGGCCTGCACCTCCAGGTCACCTCGATCGACAAGTTCCCGCGGATGACGGACTACGTCGCCCCCAAGGGCGTACGCATCGCCGACGCCGACCGGGTCCGGCTGGGCGCGCACCTGGCCGAGGGCACCACGGTCATGCACGAGGGCTTCGTCAACTTCAACGCGGGCACCCTCGGCACCTCCATGGTCGAGGGCCGCATCTCCGCGGGCGTCGTGGTCGGCAACGGCTCCGACATCGGCGGCGGCGCCTCCACCATGGGCACCCTGTCGGGCGGCGGCAAGCAGATCATCTCCATCGGCGAGCGCACCCTGGTCGGCGCCGAGGCGGGCGTGGGCATCGCGCTGGGCGACGAGTGCGTCGTCGAGGCCGGCCTCTACGTCACCGCGGGCACCCGGGTCACCCTCCCGGACGGCCAGATCGTCAAGGCCCTGGAGCTCTCCGGCGCCAACAACATCCTCTTCCGCCGCAACTCGGTGACCGGCACCGTCGAGGCCCGCCCGTACAAGGCGGCCTGGGGCGGCCTGAACGAGGTCCTGCACAGCCACAACTGACACCCAACCGCACCGACCTGCGGCTGAGTTCGCGACCCACGCGCTGACCTGACCTGACCTGACCTGCGGCCGAGCCGCCACCAGTCGTGGGCGCCGGTCACCGACGAGCGCCCTCCCACGGCCCCCAGACGGCCCGGGAGGGCGCTCGTTTTCGGAGGTTGGTCCTGTCCCGGCAGTCAGTCGACGAAAATCAGTGGAGCCGCACTCCCGTGGGCCGTTACCGTGCTCCCGCCCACAGTCGCCCTGTCAAGGACGTGCCGTTGTACACCAAGTGAGACCCCCCGAGCGCTGAACCGTCGCGCGTCGCACATGTGCGCCGCGCTCCTTTTCGCTGCGGTCTTCTCACTGGAACCGGTGTATTTCTGTGTCCGAAAACTGGGTGGTCGTGCCCACCTGCCTGCCGATCGTTCTCCGCCGTTGCCACAGGTGCGCCTCCGGGCGCTTCCGGGCGAACGGCAAATTCCGCGTCAACGCGAACCACAAGCTCCTCGACGCCTGGCTCCTCGCCCTGTGCACCGCGTGCGGGGACACCACCAAGCTCACCGTCCTGGAGCGGATGAACGTGCGTTCCGTACCACCCGAGCTCCTGAACCTGCTGCACGACAACGACCCCGGCCTGGCAGCCGAACTGCTCCAGGACCCGGTCGTACGGCGCCGCAATCGCATCGCCCTCGACTGGGACAACGCCTGGCGCCTCGACAGCGGCGCGGCGGATCGGCCGCATCAGCCGCATCGGCCGTATCAGCCGGAGGGTGAGGCGATCGAGGTCTCGGTCCGCTTCGCGGCGCGGATACCCGTGCGGCCGGTGCGACTGATCGCCGAAGGCTTCGGCTTTCCGCGAGCCGAGGTCGAGAGACTGCTCACCGAGGGGAACCTCGTGTCGACAGTCCGCCTGAGCGGCAAGCTCTCGGGCGACTTCACCTTCACGCTCAAGCGCTGAGTCCTTCCGCCCCGGGGCCTGTCCGGCAGTATCCGAACCGCCGGACAGGCCGTCAGTGCAGTGGGAAGGTGCGGACCAAGCCCGCGAAGGCCTGCTTTTCGGCCTCGGTGAGTTCCACGCACTCCATCGGGTGGGCGGCCGCGCTCCGCTGGGACGGGATCACGCCGAGCCCGTCGAAGCCGCCCGGCTCGGTGTGGTGGTGGCGGCTGTCCCACAGCAGGTGGCCGAGGCCCAGGACCCAGACCAGGGCGGCCACGAACAGCACGGCGAGGCCGATTTCCTGCGCGAGCGAGATGGAGGGGAACACGCGGACCTCCAATGGGGAGTGCGGGCGTACGCGATCGTGCGTGGGGACACTCAACACCACATTTCGCCCTTTGAGGGCAGATGTGTCCAGGATCACGCCAGGGCCAAAGGTCCCGATCGCCACCGGCCCGGAGCATGCCGGAGGGCCCGGCCGGGACGGCGGCCGGGCCCTCTGCTCCGCCCGTGGTTACGGGCGGAAGCGCAGGACCTGCGGGTCGTGGTCGCTGTTCTGGTCCGAGAACTCCGCGTTGAGGTGGACGCTGTCGTACGTGAAGTTCTTGATCGCCGGGCTGGTCAGGATCTGGTCCAGCACCTGCGAGTTGCCCTGGAAGACGTACGAGTAGCGCTCCGACTTCGGCAGCGACATGATCGCCGGGTAGAGCGCCCCGCCGTCCGTCAGCGCCTTGGTCGTGTCGGAGAACTCGAAGTCGTTGATGTCACCGAGGACGACGACGTTCGCGTTCTTCTGCGCCGCGAGGAGCTCCTTGACGAAGCCGTTCACGGACTGGGCCTGGAGCAGCCGCTTGGCCTCGGACGAGCGCACCGGAGGCTGGTGGTGCGAGGTCAGGCCCTCGTCGCCGCCCTTCGAGCCGAAGTGGTTGGCGATCACGAAGACCGTGCGGCCGCGGAAGACGAACTCGCCGGCCAGCGGCTTGCGGCTGTTCTCCCACGCCGCGTTCGCCGGGTCGATCCGGCCGGGGGAGTGGGTGAGCACGGCCTTGCCGTTCTCCTGGGCGACACCGGTCGGGGTCGTCGCGTTGCCCGCGTCGCGGTCGGTGAACGACACCCGCTCGGGGTTGAAGAGGAAGACCTGGCGGATGTTTCCGCCGGGCTCGCCGCCGTCCTTGTTGTTCTCCGGGTCGACCGTGCGCCACTGGTAGGCCGGGCCGCCCGCGGCCTTGATGGCCTCGGTGAACTTGGTCAGGGTCTGGTCCGCGGAAACGATTCCGTCGTTCTTGGCGCCCGTGTTGTCCTGGATCTCCTCCAGGGCCAGGATGTCGGGCGCGGCCAGGTTCTCGACGACCGCCTTCGCCAGCGCGTCGAACTTCTCCTGCGGGTCGCTCGGGTCGAGGTTCTCGACGTTGTACGTCGCGACCGCCAGCTCGCCCTGGCCCTGCGGCTTGGTCTTCTCCGGCTGCAGGTTCTTCGACTGCACGGTGCCCAGGGTGCGGGCCACCAGCGTGTAGCCGCCGAACTGGTTGAAGTCGAGCGGGCCCTCGGTGGTGCCGGTCAGCCGGTCGCCGACGTTGGCCACCGGGAAGGGCTGCTGGGAGATCGGAGCGAGCTGCTGGATCTGAAGCCGGCCGGTGTTCTGGGACTCGTACGAACCGTAGAGGGTGCCGCCGCGGCGGGTGTTGTTCTCCCAGCCCTTCACGGTGACCCACAGCTCCGAGTACGGGTCGGTGGCGCCGACCACGCGCGAGGTGCCGATCCGGACGCTGGTGCCCTCCAGGGACTCGTAGTAGTCCAGGGCGTAGCGGGACGGCTCGAGGGCCAGGCCGTTGATGCTGCCGGCGGCGGCCGGGTCGCCGGCCGGGGCGTACTCGCCGGGCACCGAGTACTCGTTGATGAGCACGGACTCCGGCAGCGGGTTGCCGGAGGAGAGCACGGTCACGGTGGGCTTGGAGATCTGGGTCACCGACTGGTTGCCCGAGTTCAGACCGCCGGGGACGTACTCGCCGACCAGGCCGGACACCTTGACGGCGTCGCCGACGGCGACGGTGGGCACCGAGCTGGTGAAGACGAAGACGCCTTCGCTGGTCGCGTCGTTGTCGTCGGCCTGCGGGTCCTGGAACCAGAAGCCGCGCGAGCCGTAGGTCCGGACGCCGGTCACGATGCCTTCGACGTCGGCGACCTGCTTGCCCGCCAGGGGCGATATGCGGGTGGTGCCCTGGATGTCGTGGATGCGTACCGGGTCGGCGGACGCGGCGCCTTCGGCCGCGTCGGCGGAGCCCGCGAGCAGGCCGGTGGCGAGAGCGGTCGCCACGACGGCCGCGACGGCGGCGGAACGGGTATGCGAGGAACGCATGGGCAGGACTCCGGAGGGTTGTGAATGAGGGAAAACGGAGTGGCGGTGCGATCTGTTCAGATCTACGCGCGTCAATTTCCAATTTGAGCGGCCCACTTGTCAAGGCCTCCAGGGAATACGTGATCTGACTGTCGGATGAACCGACGGCATCGGCTCGCCAGGGCGGTCCGGAATGCGTCTACGCTGGACCGCTGATCCCCCACCTGCCGTTTGTTTTGCGAGGAGTACCCCCACATGTCCGCAGAGCCGCGCCCCCTGCTGCCGCCGGTACGGCTGCACTCCGAGGCGGAACTGGCCCGCGAGGCCCTCGCGACCCCCCTGCTCTCCGGCGCCGTACGACTGGCCCGTTGGGCCGGCCCCGGCACCCGGGTCGGCGCCGGCGGCGAACTCCTCGACGAGCAGCTGCCCGAGGCGGCGGTGCTGCTCGGCCTCGGTGCCCACCCGGACGGCCCGGCGTACGCGAGCCAGGCCTGGCGGGTCGCCGTCGACGCCGGACTGGTCGAGGTGACCGAGCCGGAGGACGTCGAACGGGACGCCGACGAGGGCGGATTCGCCAGCGCCGAGCCCGGCGAGGACCTGGCCCTGGTGACCGGCGGCACCCCCGCCGACGTGCTGGACCTGTGGCTCGCCGCCCTCGACTCCGTCCTCGCGGACGCGGCGGTACCCGACCTGGACGACCTGGTCGACGCCCTCGACGCGGGCGGCGAGATCGATTTCGAGCAGCTGGACTGGGACCCGCAGCGCGAGGCGGATTTCCTCGACGGGGTACTCGCCAACCTGTACCTGCTCACCGTCGCGGACGGCGGCGCGGCCGACGGGCCGGTCCCGCTGCCCGTGCTCGCCGCCTCCATGGTGGTGCCCGAGGACATGGGCGACCCCACCGAGGAGGTCCTGGAGCAGGTGTCGGACGCCATGATGCGGCTGGACGACCAGTTCCGGCAGCTGGAGCCGATCGGCCTGGTCGAGTTCCGTCCGGTGGACGAGGAGCTGATGGCGGAGGCGGACGACGAGGAGTTCGCCGAGTTCAACGCCCCCGCCGGCGCGGAGGACGAGGACGTCTCCCGGTACGGGCTGGTCCGCCTCACCCCGCTCGGCCTGTACGGCATCCGGGCCCGCCTGCTGGAGGCCGGGGTCGAGGCGCCCGCCGTCGGCGACCTCGCGGACAAGGGCGCCGACGCCCTGCTCGACGCGGTGTCCGGGTTCTCCGAGGCCACCGCGCAGGCGGAGATCGAGCTGTGGCTGGCGGCCGGCCGCGAACGGCCCGCCGCCGTGGCCGAGCTGCTCGCCGCCGCGCGGGGCGGCGACGAGGGCGGACCGCTGCGCCGGCTGCGCTGCCAGCAGGCCCTGTCGCTGGCCGGGGACGAGGCGGAGTCGGTGGTGCGGGCCGCGCTCGACGACCCCGAGCTCGGCGGCCTGGCCCGCGTCTGGCTCGCCGAGCGCGGCGCCGCCGACGTACCCGCCCCGGACCAGGAGATGGTGTTCTGGCTGACCGTGGACACCCTCGCGGCCCAGCTCGCCGCGGGCGGGGAGACGGACGAGCTGTCCGGGCTGATGACCAGCCTGACCGACCGGCACAGCGGATTCTTCGACGCCGTGTGGCGGGTGGAACACCCGGCGACGGCCGAGGTGCTGGAGGCGATGGGCCGGCTGCACCCGGACCGCAAATCGGCCAAGGACGCCCGCAAGGCCGCGTTCAAGGCCCGGTCCAGGCACGCGTAACGCGTCGTTAATCGGCCGGAGTTGGGCCGGAGTCGGCCATTCGGGCCACCGGCAGGGGGACGCCCGGCGGCCGTGGGGAATTCAGCGGCCGTTCACGTGCGGGCGGGAAGGTGTGCGCCGACCGCACGACAGGCGCACCAACTCCCCACCCCTGGAGACCCGATGCCGCTCAGCCGCAGAGACTTCGCCGCCCGCTCCGTCCTCGCCGGAGCGGGCGTCGCCCTCACCGGTACGGTCGCAGCCCTCGCCACCGCCCCCGGGGCGCTGGCCGCCGACGACAGCACCCTGCGCGACGAGCACGGCCGGCCCTGCGAACCCGGGTACGGCCCGCTCCTCCCCGACCCGGCGGGCCTGCTGGCCCTGCCGGCCGGGTTCTCGTACCGGGTGCTCACCCACAGCGGGGTCACCCGGCTGGAATCCGGCGAATACACCCCCTCCAACCACGACGGCACCGCCGCCTTCGCCGGCCACCGCGGGGCCACCCTCCTCGTCAACAACCACGAGCTGAAGGGCGTCCGCTCGAAGTGGGCACACCCGGTGCCGCTCGCCGAGGGCCTGGTCTACGACCCCGCCGCGGCCGGCGGCTGCACCGTCGTCGAGGTCCGGCACGGCGGTGAGGTCGCCGAATGGGTCGGCATCGCCGGTACGTCGACCAACTGCGCCGGTGGCGCCACCCCTTGGGGGACCTGGCTGACCTGCGAGGAGAACTCGGACCTGGCCGGGAAGAACGGCATGACCAAGGACCACGGCTACTGCTTCGAGGTCGACCCGCACGACCGCCGCGCCAACCTGGACCCCAGGCCCGTCAAGGCCTTCGGGCGGTACGACCACGAGGCCGTGGTCATCGACCCGAAGCAGGGCCACGCCTATCTGACCGAGGACGCCTCCGGCCCCAACGGGCTGTTCTACCGCTGGACTCCGCCGGCCGGGTTCCGGCACGGGCGCGGCCGGCTGCGCAGCCTCGCCGACGACGCGGGTGTGCTCGCCGCCGCCAAGTGCTTCGACAGCTCGGGCCGGTTCGTGGACGACCTCTCGCGCGCGACCCGGATCGGCACCGTCTACGGGGTCGACTGGATCGCGGTGCCCGACCGGGACGCGCGGACCGTGCCGGTGCGCCGGCAGTTCGCGGACGGGGCCATCACCCGGGGCCGCAAGCTGGAGGGCATGTGGTGGGCGGACGGGGGCGCCTACTTCGTGTCCTCCTACTCCCGGGAGGAGAGCCCGGGCACGGCGCACGACGGCCAGGTGTGGTTCTACGACCCGAAGCGGCGCACCATCCGGCTCACCGTGCGGCTCGGGGTGAACGCCGACCCGTCCGTGGCGGGCGGCTACGACGGGCCCGACAACATCACCGTCTCGCCGTACGGGGGGCTGATCCTCGCGGAGGACGGCGAGGGGCTGCAGCACCTGTTCGGGGCCACCGAGTCGGGGCGGGCCTACCCGCTGGCGCGCAACGAGCTGAACCTGGGCACCCCGGAGGAGCCGGAGTTCTCCGAGTTCGCCGGAGTCTGCTTCTCGCCGGACGGGCGCACCCTGTTCGCCTCCGTCCAGGCCCCGGGGATCCTCTTCGCGATCACCGGGCCGTGGCGGCGCAGGCACTGAGGCCGCGGGGGCCGGTCCCGACCCCGACGCCTAGCGGGCCGTGCTGCCGGCCACTTCCGCGTGGTCGGCGGCGGCCCACTCGGCCAGCAGGAACTCGTACGCCTCCGAGGGCCACTCCTCGCCCTCCGTGCGGGTCTCGACCAGGTGCCGTATCGCCGCGTTCGCCTCGGCGGCGGACGGGCGGGCGGGACCCGGGGGCGGGAGCATCTCGTACATGCTTCCAAGGCTACGGGCGGGCACTGACAGTTACCTCCGGATTGAGGGTGGGGTGGGTCACCCGCGGTCCGCCGGCACCGGACCGCGGGTAACCCCGTCACCCCGCCCACCTGCTCAGAGGGCCTGAGCCGCCGGCTTCACCATGCCGCGCACTGTGCGGGACTTCACAAACTCGCCCATGGCCGTCATCTCCCATTCGCCGGAAAACTGCTTGATCAGCTTGGCCATCATCACGCCGGTCTGCGGCTCGGCGCCGGTGAGGTCGAAACGGACCAGCTCCTCGCCGGTGGCCGCGTCCATGAGCCGGCAGTAGGCCTTGGCGACCTCGCTGAACTTCTGCCCGGAGAAGGAGTTCACCGTGAAGACCAGGCCGGTGGCCTCGGCGGGCAGCCGGCCCAGGTCCACGACGATCACCTCGTCGTCCCCGGCGCCCTCACCGGTGAGGTTGTCACCCGAATGCTTGATCGCGCCGCCCAGGATGGACAGCCGGCCGAAGTAGCAGCTGTCCAGGTGGTTGCGCTGCGGGCCGTACGCGATGACGGAGGCGTCGAGGTCGATGTCCCGGCCACGGAAGGCGGGCTCCCAGCCCAGACCCATCTTGACCTGCGAGAGCAGCGGCTTTCCGCCCTTGACCAGGGACACCGTCTGGTTCTTCTGGAGGTTGACCCGGCCCTTGTCCAGGTTGATCTTCCCGGCGCCGAGGGTGGGCGCGGGCGGTGCGGCGGGCGGAGCCGGGGGAGCGGGCGGGGCAGCCGGGGCCGGGGTGAAGGCGGGGGCGGCCGCCGGTGCGGGCGCGGGAGCGGCCACGGGGGCCGCCGGGGCGGCGGGCTCCTCCTCCACCGAGACGCCGAAGTCGGTGGCGATGCCGGCCAGCCCGTTGGCGTAGCCCTGGCCGACCGCGCGGACCTTCCACGCGCCGCCGCGCTGGTAGACCTCGACGACGACCAGCGCGGTCTCGGTGCCCAGCTGGGGCGGGGTGAAGGTGGCGATCACCGCGCCGCCGTCCGCGTTGCGCACCGTCGCCGTGGGCTCGATCCCCTGGAAGGTCTGGCCTGCGGCGTCCGGGCTGGCGGTGACCACGATGCGCTCGATGCCCGGAGGCAGGGCGCCGGTGTCCACGGTGATCGAGTCCGGTGCCGCCCCGCCGCCGGACCGGTAGCTGACACCGGGGCCGGACGGCTGGTTGTAGAAGATGAAATCGGCGTCGGAACGCACTTTGCCGTCGGCGCCGAGCAGCAGCCCCGATACGTCGAGCCGTACCGGAGCGGCCACGTCGACCGTCACGCGGACGGCGTTGAGCGGCAGGTTCGAACCAGGGGTCATAGCGGTCATGCCCCGTCAACGACCGAGGTGCCTTTGCCGTTCCCTTACCTTGGAGCAATTCGGCCGGTCCGGTTCGGCCATACGGGCGAGCGGGACCGGCCGGACAGGACCGGGCGACGGTCGGGCGGGACCGGTCGCGCAGCACCGGTCGGGCGGTCGGGCGGTACCGGTCGGGCGGGACCGGTTCAGCGGCGGCCGGAGTTGCGCGGGTGGTTCTTCGCGGTGCGCTCGTTGCCGAATTTGTACGCGCCGGTCCAGCGGGCCATCACCAGCTGCGCGTCCCCGGACTCGACCTCGGCCAGGAACTTGGCCGCCCGGCCGCCGCGCAGGGTGCAGGCCGCCCGCCCCTGATGGGTGATGGCGACGGCGCCGTCGGTGCGCTGTTCGTACGTGAATCCATGGGGTCTCGGCATGGCCCGAAGCCTGCCCCGCGCCGGACGGGGCAGGCAAAGGGATTTACGGAGTGACCCGGCGGGGCAGCCCGAGCGGGTTGCCGTCCTGCAGCTCCGGCGGCAGCAGCGGGTCCGGCACCGACTGGTACGCCACCGGGCGCAGCCAGCGCTCGATCGCGGTGCCGCCGACCGAGGTGGAGTGGGAGGTCGCGGCCGGGTAGGGACCGCCGTGGTGCTGGGCGGGGGCCACCGCCACCCCGGTCGGCCAGTTGTTCACCACCACGCGTCCGGCCAACCGGGTGACCCGGCCGATCAACTCGGCCGCCGGGCCGGGCCCGCCCGCGGTCTCGGCCGCCGACAGCTGGAGGGTGGCGCTCAGGTTTCCGGGCAGCCGGTCCAGGACGGCGGCGGCCTCGTCCGGCCCGTCGTACCGGGCGAGGACGGTCACCGGGCCGAAGCACTCCTCCAGCAGCAGCTCGTACGCCGGGTCGGCGAGTTCCCCGGCCGGTACCGAGAGGAAGCCCGCGCCGACCGTGTGCTCCCCGCCCGGACCGGCGGCGACGGGCGCCGTGACGGCGGGCAGCGCGGCCCGCTCCGCGACCCCGGCGAGGAAGTTGTCCCGCATCCGGTGGTCGAGCAGCACCCCGGGGCCGGTGTCGGCGAGCGTCTTGGCCAGGGCGTCGGCGAGCCGGTCGCCGTCCGCGCCCTCGGGCACCAGGACCAGGCCGGGCTTGACGCAGAACTGGCCCACGCCGAGGGTGACCGAGCCGGCGAGGCCGGTGCCGATCTCCTCGGCGCGCTCGGCGGCGGCCGCCGGGGTGACCACGACCGGGTTGAGGGAGCCGAGTTCGCCGTGGAAGGGGATGGGGACGGGCCGGGCGGCGGCCGCGTCGAACAGGGCTCGCCCGCCCCGGATGGAACCGGTGAACCCGGCGGCGGCCACGAGCGGGTGGCGGATCAGCTCCAGGCCGGCGTCGAAGCCGTGGAGGACGGTGACCACGGCGGCCGGCAGGCCGGCGTCGAGCGCGGCCCGGCGCAGCAGCGCACCGCACAGCTCGGAGGTGGCGGGGTGGTCGGGGTGTGCCTTGACCACGACGGGGCAGCCGGCGGCCAGCGCGCTGGCGGTGTCGCCGCCGGGCACCGAGAAGGCCAGCGGGAAGTTGGAGGCGGCGTACACGGCGACCACGCCGAGCGGCACCTTGTAGCGGCGCAGGCCGGGCCGCGGCGGGGTGAGGTCCGGGTCGGCGTGGTCGATCCGGATGTCGAGGTAGGAGCCCTCCTCGACGGCGTCGGCGAAGGCGCGCAACTGGTAGGTGGTGCGGCCGAGCTCGCCGGTGAGCCGGCCGGAGCCGAGGGCGGTCTCGGCGTCGGCGGTCTCGACGACGAGCGCGGCGGACCCGTCGAGCAGGTCGGCGGCGGCGCGCAGGAAGGCGATCCGCGCGGTGCGGTCGGCGAGTGCGGTGCGGGAGGCGTGGGCCGCCCGGACGGCCTCGTCCAGTTCCTGGGGTGTGGCCTCCGCCGCAACCTGTTCGAGCCGCTTCCCGGTGCGGGGGTCCACACTCCAGACTGGTGCTGCTGCCATGCCCACTGCCTCCTGGATCGTTCAGTATTCTGAACGCCGTTCCGGTGGATGAATGATCGATCCTGCTGCGGACTCTATTTCCGCGTCCTCCGGGTGACAAGAGGCGACAGAGGGGAAGGGGCGGTCGATGACCACCACGGAGACGGCGGCCGGGACCGACGGGCCGGCGGGCGCGGCGGCGCCGACGGCGGCACCGGTCAAGTCGGCCGTCCGCACGGTCCTGTTGCTGGAGCACTTCGCGGCCCGGCCGGGACTGCACAGCCTGGCCGACATCCAGAACGACCTCGGACTGCCCAAGTCCAGCCTGTACATGCTGCTGCGCACCCTGGTGGACCTGGGCTGGGTGGAGACCGACGCGACCGGCACCCGGTACGGCATCGGCGTGCGGGCGCTGCTGGTCGGCAGCTCGTACATCGACGGGGACGAGGTGGTCGCGGCCGCCCGGCCCACCCTGGACCGGCTCTCGGACGAGACCACCGAGACCATCCACCTGGCCCGGATGGACGGCACCAGCGTGGTCTACCTGGCGACCCGCCAGTCCCAGCACTACCTGCGGCCCTTCACCCGGGTGGGGCGCCGGCTGCCGGTGCACTCCACCGCGCTCGGCAAGGCGCTGCTGGCCACGCACACCGACGAGGAGGTGCGGCTGCTGCTGCCCGAACGGCTGGAGGCCGTCACCGAGCACACCATCACCGACCGGGAGCAGCTGATCGAGGAGCTGGCACTGGTACGGGAACAGGGGTACGCGATCGACCGCGAGGAGAACACGCTGGGACTGCGCTGCTTCGGCGTGTCCATCCCGTACCGCACACCGGCCCGGGACGCGGTCAGCTGCTCGGTGCCGGTGGCGCGGCTGACCTCGGCGCACGAGCAGGCCATCAGGGCCGCGCTGTTCGAGGCGCGGGACCGGCTGGCCCTGGTGACCCGGCGCATGTGATCCCCGGAGGAGGGGGTTCCTCCCCCGGGCGGGGGAGCGGGTTCCCCATCACGGGGGAGGTGGTGCGGTCCTGCGGACGCGACCGTTGAGTCATGACCACGGGATACGTGAACCAGACGCACTCGGCCTCCGCCCCGCTCGGGGCCGCCCGCCGCGCCCTGCGCTTCCTCGCGCTCGGGGCGTGCCTGCCCTACCTGACCCTCAAGACGGCCTGGCTGGCCGGGAGCCGGATCGGCATCCCCGAAGGCAGCGTGCTGCGCGAGCCGGGCCTGTTCTTCACCGTCGCCAATGCGGCGACGCTCCTGATGGACGCCGTGCTGGTGGTGATCGTCCTGGCGCTCACGCTGCCGTGGGGGCGGCGCATACCGGCCTGGCTGCTGACGCTGCCGGTGTTCACGGCGACCGGGCTGCTCACCCCGATCCTCGGCGGGTTCCCCGCCCTGACGCTCATGCGGGCGCTCGGCGGCGGACCGGACCGGGCGCAGGCCGCGGCGAGCGAACCCTTCCTCGACGACTGGGTGTTCAACATGGTGTACGTCGGCTTCTCCGTCCAGGCGCTGGCGCTGGCCGGGCTGTTCGTGCCCTACGCCCGGGAGCGCTGGGGCCACCTCTGGCAGGGGACCGTCGGGGCGCCGATGTCCGGTGCGATACGGGCGGTGGCGGTGGCCGGCACGGCCGGGGCGATGGCCTTCGCGGCCCTGCAGCTCTACTGGATCGCCGGGGGCACGGCCGGGCTGAGCGCCGAGCGGGTGGCCAACTGGTCCTCGGACTCCGTGATGATGTGCGTGGTCCACTCGATGTGCGGGCTGGCCGCGGCGGCCGGCGGGCTGCTGCTCGCCTTCGGCGGGCGGCGTCCCGTCCGCGGACCGCTGGCCCTGGCCTGGGTGGGAGGGTCGGCTGCAGCGGCCTGGGGACTGTGGCTGAGCCTCGCCGTCCTCGCCCCGGAGGCCGATCCCGCCAAGCAGGCCACCTCCGTGATGCAGCTCGCCTACGCTGGCCAAATGATCACTGGCCTGCTCGTCGCGACCGTCCTGACGCGGTTCCTCGGCTCCCGCCGCGCCGGATGAGCCGACTGCTGGGAGGTCCGGCCGGGCTGCGCTGGATCCACCTGATACTCGGCGGAGCCCTGCTCATGCCGTACTACTTCCTCGCCTCGACGGTGGTCGGCACGCTCGGGGGCAATGCTCTCGCCTCCCTGGGGATGCTGTTCCTCGTCTACGCGGCCGCTCTGCCGCTCGCCGCCACGACCGCCCTGTTCCCGCTGGTGCGGCCGATGTCGGTGGCCGCCGTACGGGCCATGTGCGGGGTGCCGGGGGAGCAGCTGGCGGAGGGGCCGGCCCGGTCCTGGGCGGCGCGCGGGCGGACCTCGGCCTGGTGGACCCTGCACCTGGGGGTCGGGGCGCTCGTCAGCGGGATGACCCTGGCGGTGCCGCCGATGGCGGTGGTGCTGCTGGCCCTCCCGTTCGTGACCGAGCTTCAGCGGGTCCGGCTCGGGCTGGGCTGGTTCAGCACCGGGGCCGACCCGGCCCTGGCCCCGCTGCTCGGCCTGGTGCTGCTGGCCGCACTGGGCCTGTGCGCGGTGGGGGCCGGGGCGCTGCTGGCCCGGCTGGCGCCGGCGCTGCTCGGACCGACCGCGGCGGACCGGCTGGCCGCCGCCGAGGAGCGGGCCGCGGACCTGGCCGTACGCAACCGGCTCGCCCGCGAACTGCACGACGCGGTGGGCCACGCCCTGAGTGCCGTCACCCTGCAGGCGGGGGCCGCCCGCCGGGTGCTGGACACCGACCCGGAGTTCGTCCGGGAGGCGCTGGCCGCGATCGAGGACACCACCCGGCGCACGGTGGGCGAGCTGGACGCCGTACTGGGCCTGCTGCGGGACGGGGACGCGGCACGGCCCGACGCCGCGCCCGCACCGATGCTGCACACCGACCTGGAGGGGCTGTTGGCCCGCACCCGGACCGCCGGCAGCCCGGTCGCGGACCACCAGGACCCGGGCCCGGCCGGGGACTGGGAGTGGCTGCCGGCCATCGTCTCCCGGGAGGCGTACCGGATCGTGCAGGAGGGCCTGAGCAACGCCATGAAACACGGCACCGGACCGGTGGAGCTGACCATCGCCGTGCACCGAATAGCCGGCAGCCCCGGCAGCCCCGGCAGCCCCGGCAGCCCCGGCACCTCCGGGGCCGGGGACACACGCGAACTGGAGATCTGCATGACCAACCCACCGGCACCCGCCCCGGCCTCGTCCGCCGGCCGGCCGCAGCGCACCACCGGCGGCCGGGGCCTGCGCGGCACGGCCGAGCGGGCGGCGCTGCTCGGCGGCGCCGTGGAAGCGGGGGAGCACGAGGGGAACTGGCGGCTGCGCGCCGTCCTCCCGCTCGGCGGGGAACCGGCCGGAGGCCGCCGATGAGCCGCCCGCCGCTGCGCATCGTCCTCGCCGACGACGAGCGGATGGTCCGCACCGCCCTGCGGGTCATCCTCGAAGCCGAGCCCGACCTGACGGTCGTCGGCGAGGCCGTCGACGGAGCCGAAGCCGTCTCCCGGGTCCGTGCCCTCGCCCCCGACGTGGTGCTGATGGACGTCCGGATGCCCGGCATCGACGGCATCCGCGCCACCGAGCAGATCCTCGCCACCATGCCCGAGCCGCCCCGGATCGTGGTCGTGACCACGTTCGAGAACGACTCGTACGTGTACGGCGCGCTGCGCGCGGGCGCGTCCGGCTTCCTGCTCAAGCGGGCCGACCCGGAGGAGCTGGTCGGCGCGGTCCGGCTGGTCGCCCGCGGCGACTGCCTGCTCTTTCCCGCCGCCGTCCGCGCCCTCGCCGACCGGCACGCCGCGGCGACGGCGCCCGCCGCCGCGCCCTGGGTGGCCCGGCTCACCGACCGGGAGGCGGACGTCCTGCGGCTGATGGCCAGGGGACTGTCCAACCACGAGATGAGCGAGCGGCTCGGGGTCGGCCCGCAGACCGTCAAGACGCACGTGGCCGCCATTCTGGCGAAGACCGGCTCCCGGGACCGCACCCAGGCTGTCATCGCCGCGTACGAGGGAGGCTTCCTCATGAAGAAAACCTGAGAACCCGGCCACAATCGGGGCAGAGCGGAACGCGTGGGGCCTGCGGTGCGTCATCCAGGGGGATGAACAAGACGATCAGGCGTGCGTCGGTCTTCTGTCTGCTGCTGGTTCTGGCCCTGCTGGTACGGGTCACCTGGGTGCAGGCATACCAAGGCCAGGCCCTCGCAGACGACGACCACAACCAGCGGAACACGATCGCGGCCTACGCGAACCCGCTGGGCAACATCATCGTGGGCGGGGAGTCGATCACCGGCTCCCTGCAGACGGGCGGCAACACCTTCGGCTACAAGAGGACCTACACGGACGGCGGGCTGTACGCGCCCGTCACCGGCTACAGCTCGCAGGCCTTCGGCAAGACGCAGCTGGAGTACGTCTACCGGCACGTCCTGGACGGCTCCGACAACCGGCTCAAGACGCCCCTGGACGTGCTGACCAACAAGCGCTCCGACCCGGGCAACGTACTGACCACCGTCGACGCCGAGGTGCAGAAGGCCGGCTACGAGGCGCTGAAGGGGAAGAAGGGCGCGGCCGTCGCCATCGACCCCGCCACCGGTGCGATCCTCGGCATGGTGGTCAACCCGTCGTACGACCCGAACCGGATCACCGGCGCCACCGACGGGCAGGCCTGGAAGGAGCTCTCCGCGGACCAGGGCAAGGCGCTGGAGAACCTGGCCGCCCGCAACCCGATGGCGCCCGGTTCCACCTTCAAGCTGGTCACCCTCGCAGCGGCGCTGGAGAACGGCCTGGTCGGCTCGCTGGACACGCCCACCGGCATCCCGGACCCGTACACCATCCCGGGCACCAGGACCCTGCTGAAGAGCGAGGCCGGCTCGGCCGCCTGCAACAACGTATCCGTGCGCACCGCCCTGCGGCTGTCCTGCAACAACGTCTTCGCGGAGCTCGCCCACAGGCTGGGCCAGGACAAGATGCGGGCGATGGCGGAGAAGTTCGGCTTCAACCAGCAGCAGCGCATCCCGTTCAGGGCCGACCCGGGCAAGTACCCGTCGAAGAAGATGTCGAAGGACCAGGTGGCGCAGACCGGTATCGGCCAGTTCGACGTGCAGGCCACCCCGCTCCAGATGGCCATGGTCACGGCGGCCATCGAGAACGGCGGCAAGCTGGTCGACCCGCACATCGTCTCCGAGGTCACCGACTCCGGCGGCAGCGTGCTGGAGTCCTTCGAGGACCCCAAGTCCCGGCAGGTCATCAGCGAGGAGACCGCCGAGAAGCTCCAGGACGCCATGAGGACCGTGGTTGCCGAGGGCGGCGGCAAGCCGGCCCAGGTCAGCGGCGCCGAGGTCGGCGGCAAGACCGGAACCGCGCAGCGCGGCGTCAACAACAGCATTCCGCCGCTGGCCTGGTTCACCTCCTACGGGAAGCTGGGTGGCAAGCAGATCGCGGTCGCGGTGATGATCGAGAACTCGGACACCGACCGGTCGGAGATCGGCGGCGGCAAGCTGGCCGCCCCCGTCGCCCAGAAGATGATGCAGGCCTGGCTCAAGAAGAGCTGATTGCAGGCCCGGCCGCGGAAGAGCCGGTACCGGCCACCGCGCCCACGTGCCCACGCGCCCGGGAACCGCCGCGGTTCCCGGGCGCGTCCCTGCCTCCATGATCAGAAACGCGCGGCCCGCCGACCTCGACGCCATCGCCGCCCTGCACGCCCGGGCCCGGGCCACGTACTACCGGGACCACATCCCGGAGGAGGCCTACGCGGGCACCGCCGAACTCCGGCGCACCCGCGAGGGCTGGGACCGGGCCGTGGCCCGCGCCGACGGCGGGGTGCTCTGCGCGAAGCAGGACGGCGAGCTCACGGGCGTCGCCGCCTTCCGCCCGGTGGACGGCGAGATGACCCTCACCCAGCTCCACGTCGAGCCCGCCCACTGGCGCCGCGGCATCGGCGCCGCCCTGCACGAGGCCTGCCTCACCGCCTGGCGCCGGGCCGGCGTCCGCCGGGCCCGCCTGGAGGTCTACGAGCACAACCTGCGCGCGCAGTCCTTCTACACCGCCCACGGCTAGCACCCCGCCCCCGCCACCCAGCCGGCCGGCTCTCACCTCACCCTGTGGCTCACCCTCCCGGAACCGTCCGGGGAATGAGACGCTCCGGGGCGGTGTTGCAGGGCGTGACCAACCTCCCGGAGAGAAGAAGGATCATGCGCGTCGAGATCTGGAGCGACATCGCCTGCCCGTGGTGCTACATCGGCAAGGCCCGGTTCGAGAAGGGGCTGGCCGGTTTCGAGCACCGGGAGCGGGTCGAGGTGGTCTTCCGTTCCTTCGAGCTCGACCCGAACCGTCCCAAGGGAGACACCGCGCCCGTCGTCGAGATGCTGGCAAAGAAGTACGGCCGCACCCTCGACGAGGCCCGCGGGATGGAGGAGCACGTCGCGGCCACCGCCCGGGCCGAGGGGCTCGACTACCGCACCGACGGCCGGGACCACGGCAACACCTTCGACATCCACCGGCTGCTGCACCTCGCCGCCGGCCGCGGCCGCCAGGACGCCCTGCTCGACCTGGCCTTCCGGGCCAACTTCGCGGAGGAGCGGTCGGTCTTCGACCACGAGGTGCTGGCCGGGCTCGCCGTGGAGGCGGGGCTGGACGAGGCGGAGGCGCGGGCCGTGCTCGCCGATGACACCGCCTACGCCGACGCCGTGCGCGCCGACGAGCGCGAGGCCGCCGAACTCGGGGCGAACGCCGTGCCGTTCTTCGTCCTCGACCGCCGCTACGGGATCTCCGGAGGGCAGCCCGCCGAGGTGTTCACCCGGGCGCTGGAGCAGGCGTGGGCCGGGTACGAGCCGGCCGGCACCGACCCGGCGGCCGAGGCGTGCGAGCCCGACGGATCCTGCCCCACCCCGCAGGTATAAGCAATCCTTGGCGAAGCCACGCTGAATTAGTCAATGGACTTTGGGATGGTCCTGGCGCACAGTGGAGCCATGGATCTTCCTCTCGCGGACGCGGAGTTCGCGCATTCGACGACGACGTACCTCAACACCGCCACGTGCGGGATCCTCCCGCAGAGCGCGGTGGCCGCGGTGCGGGAACTGGCCGAGGCGGCCGGGGCCGGGACGGCCGCCGGGTTCGGCGACTTCGACCGGGTGGCCAGGGTGCGGGAGCGCTTCGCCCGCCTGGTCGGTGTCGGCCCGGACCGGGTGGCGGTCGGCTCCGCCGTCGCCACCCATGTCGGCCTGATCGCCGCCTCGCTGCCCGCCGGAGCCGAAGTCCTCTTCGCCGAAGGGGACTTCGCCTCGGTGATCAACCCGTTCGTGGTGCGGGGCGACCTCAAGCCCCGGTTCGTACCGCTGGAAGTGCTCGCCGAGGCGGTCCGCAAGGACACCGCCCTGGTCGCGGTGAGCGCCGTGCAGTCCGCGGACGGGCGTACGGCCGACCTGCCCGCGATCCGCGAGGCCACCGCGGGCCACGGTGTGCCGATGCTGGTGGACGCCACCCAGGCGGTGGGCTCGGTGCCGTTCGACGCCGCCGCGTACGAGTACACGGTCGCGGCCGGCTACAAGTGGCTGCTCGGCTCGCGCGGAGCCTCGTACCTCACCGTCTCCGAGGCCGCCCAGGACACTCTCGTCCCGCTGCACGCGGGCTGGGTGGCGGCGAAGTCGCCCTGGGACGCCACGTACGGCCCGATGCCGGAACTCGCGCCCGACGCACGGCGGTTCGACGAGTCCCCGGCCTTCCTCGCCTACCACGCGGCCGAGCCCTCGCTGGCGCTGCTGGAACGCATCGGGATCGCGGCGATCCACGCCCACAACACCGCCCTGGCCGCCCGCTACCGCGCGGGCCTGGCGGAACTGGGCCTGGCTCCGGTGCCCGGCGACTCTCCGATCGTCTCGGTTCCCGGCCTCGCCGACCGCCAGCCGGCCCTGGCGCGGGCCGGCATCCTCACCTCGGCCCGCGCGGGCAGCCTGCGCGCGTCCTTCCACCTCTACAACACGGCGGCGGACGTGGACCGGCTCTTGAACGCCCTGGCGTAGCGGGCGGCCGGCGTCGTGGCCCTGCCGCTGCCAGTGCTGCTGCCAGTGCGGCCGCTGCGCGGAGCCTAGGCCGACAGGGCGGTCTGCCAGGCGGATTCGGCTGCGGCCAGGGCCGGCGCCGGCGCCGCCGACAGGGCTGCGGCCAGCGCCGTCAGGGCGGCCGAAACCACCGGGAGGGCAGCGGCCGGGCCGTAGTGGTTGACCCGGATCATCTCCTGAGCCAGCGCGCCGCCGCCCGCGGCGAGGGGGGCCGACGGGTCGGCGGCGAGGGCCTTCGAGACCACCAGGGAGGCGTCCGGCACCCGCAGGGTGGTGGCCACCGGCGCGGCCTCCGCGGCCAGGGCCACCCACCGGGCCAGGCCGAGCGCCGCCGCGCCCGCCCGGGTCGCCGCCGCGGCGGCCGCGTGCCGGGCGGTCAGGCCGGGCAGGGTCTCCTCCGCGATCCGGCCCAGGCACGCCTCCAGCGCCAGCATCTCCAACTGCGCCGGCGCGTGCAGCAGTGCCTTGCGCCCGCCGTCGATCCAGCGCTCCTTCCAGTCCAGGAGGGAGAGGTACGAGCGGCGCGGGGCGGCGGGGTTGGCCGCGAAGCGCGCCCACGCGCGGTCGGAGACCGATACCGCCGAGACGCCCGCCGGGCCGCCCATCGCCTTCTGCGCGCCGATCACGCACAGGTCCACGCCCCACGCGTCCGGCAGCAGCGGTTCCGCGCCCACCGAGGCCACCGCGTCCAGCATGAACAGGGCCCCGTGCGCGCGCACCACCTCGCCGATGGCCGCCACCGGGTTCGTGTTGCCGGTCGCCGCCTCCGCGTGCACGAGGGAGACGAAGTCGGTCTCGGGGTGCCGGTCGAGGGCGTCGGCGACCTGGTCGGCGGTGACCGCGGTGTCGAAGGGCACCGCCAGGTCGACCACCGTCGCCCCGCAGTCCCGCAGCCAGTTCCCGAAGGTGGTCCCGTACGGGCCCGTCACGATGTTCAGCGCGGTCGAACCGGGCCGCGCGCCCGACCGGATGCACGCCTCCAGCGGCAGCAGCGCCTCGCCCTGTGCGATCACCACGTCCTGGCAGGTCCCCAGGAGGTCCGCGACCCCCTGCTCGATCGACGCGAAACGCTCCGCGGTGAGCGGGGGCAGGTCCAGCAGCGGGTGGGCCGCGGGGCGGGTGGCGGGGTGGTCCACGGTGGTGCTCTCTTCGTCCGAAGGTACCCGCAGAGCCTACCGAGCACGTGCGTACAGTGCGCGTATGAGCGAAGTGCTGCATGTGAAGGGGCGCGTGCTGGTCGGGCCCGACGAGGTCCGCGACGAGCTCTGGGTGGTCGGCGGCCGGATCACCTACGAGCGCCCGCGCGCCGCCCGCGAGGCGGTCACGGTGACCGGCTGGGTGCTGCCCGGACTGGTGGACGCCCACTGCCACGTCGGGCTCGACCGGCACGGCCCGGTCGACGACGCGACCAGCGAGAAGCAGGCGCTGACCGACCGGGAGGCCGGCACCCTGCTGATCCGGGACGCCGGATCGCCCTCCGACACCCGCTGGATCGACGACCGCGACGACCTGCCGAAGATCATCCGGGCCGGGCGGCACATCGCCCGCACCCGCCGCTACATCCGCAACTACGCCCACGAGATCGAGCCCGAGGACCTGGTCGCGTACGTCGGCCGGGAGGCGCGGCGCGGCGACGGCTGGGTGAAGCTCGTGGGGGACTGGATCGACCGGGACGCCGGGGACCTGACCGCCTGCTGGCCGCGGGCCGAGGTCGAGGCCGCGATCGCCGAGGCGCACCGGCTCGGCGCCCGGGTCACCGCGCACTGTTTCGCCGAGGACTCGCTGCGCGACCTGGTCGAGGCGGGCATCGACTGCATCGAGCACGCCACCGGGCTGACCGAGGACACGATTCCGCTGTTCGCCGAGCGCGGGGTGGCGATCGTGCCGACGCTGGTCAACATCGCCACCTTCCCGCACCTCGCGGACGGCGGCGAGGCCAAGTTCCCGCGCTGGTCCGCGCACATGCGGCGGCTGTACGAGCGGCGCTACGACACGGTGCGGTCGGCGTACGACGCGGGCGTGCCCGTGTACGTCGGCACGGACGCGGGCGGTTCGCTGCCGCACGGCCTGGTCGCGGCGGAGGTCGCGGAGCTGGTGAAGGCCGGGATCCCGGTCGTGGACGCGCTGTCGGCGACGGCCTGGGGTGCCCGGGAGTGGCTGGGCCGGCCGGGACTGGCGGAGGGGGCGCCGGCCGACCTGGTGGTGTACGGGGCGGATCCGCGGGCGGACGTGGGGGTGCTGGCGGACCCGCTGCGGGTGGTGCTGAACGGGCAGGTCCGGGCTTGACGCGTTGCTGACGCGGGCTTGACGCGGCCGTGACGCGGAGGCCGGGGTGGTCGTTGGAATGGCCTGTCCCCGGCCTCGGCGAGGCCTTGTGCCGATGCAGGAGGGAACCCGAGTTCCAGCTGAGACTCAAGAATCGAATATGTGCGTGGAAACCACCCTTTGGGGTGAACTGACGCCAGGTTGCCGCCTGTTCACTCTCAGTGCGTAAAGATTCCGGGGTCGAGGCCGTCGGCGCGCGCAATGTCCCCCATTGGCGGCGCGACGGCTCCAAAACTCCTTGGGGGTTCCACCACCTTGAACGGCAACACCTTCCGCATGCCCGCAATGCCCGCAATGCCCGCAATGCCTGCACTGCTGCTCGCCGCCGCACCCGTCGCCCTGTTCGTCGCCGCCCCCGCCCACGCGACCGGCACCCCCGGCGGGAACACCGAGGGCAAGGCCGGTGCGGTGGTCCTCCGCACCGGCCTGGACGTCGGCCTGCTCAACAAGACCGTCCACCTGCCGCTGAAAACCACCCTGAACGAGGTCAACGCCCCCGCCTCGGCGGAGAAGACCGCGCTGACCGTCACCCTCGACGGAGTCGAACAGGGCAAGCCGGTGAGCGTGCTGCGCGCGGACGTGGCGAGCTCCAAGGCGACGGCGGACCGGATGCGGGCCGCCGCCGAGGTCAACCTGGTCAATGCCAAGGTCCATGTCCCGGGCCTGCCGCTGCTGTCGCTGATCCAGGTGGAGAAGGTCACCTCCAAGGCCGTGTGCGAGGCCGGCAAGCAGCCGCTGGCCACCTCGAACGTGCTCGGCTCGGTGACGGTGCTGGGCAAGAAGACCACCCTGTCGGCGGGCGGCACGACGAAGGTGTCGGTGCCCGGAGTGGGCGAGGTCAGCCTGGTGCTGTCCGGTACCGAGACCACCTCGCGCACCGCCGCCGCGGCGGCGCTGCGGCTGAAGGTCTCGGTCAACCCCCTCAAGCTGAACGTGGCGGAAGTGGAGGGCGAACTGGTCCTCGCCGAGGCGCGCTGCGAGTCCCCGGCACCGCTGTCCTCGCCCTCACCCACACCCACCCCCGCCGCGTCCGCCACGCCGGACGTGAAGCAGGACCTGAAGCCGCAGACCTCCGGCACCCGGGCCAACCTGGCGGAGACCGGCGGCAGTTCGGTCACCCCGTACGTGGCGGGCGGCGCACTGATCCTGCTGGGCGTGGGCGCCGGCGCAATGGTCCTGAGCCGGGGCCGCGGACGGGGCCGGGCCTAGTAGTGCTTTGTTAGGTGGTGTCGTGGGGCTGTCTTGGGGTGGGTTGTCGGCAGGTGGGGCAGGTGCCGGTCCAGGTAGCGAGTAGGTGTTGGAGGAGGTCCAGGGCCTGGTAGAGGGTCAGGCCCTGGCAGGGGCTTTTGGGCTGCTCCGCTGTTCGGTGAGGAACAGGTGGGCGGCGGTGACGAGGGTGACGTGCCGGTGCCAGCCGGTGAAGGACCGTCCCTCGAAGT